>CAZQZE010000068.1:0-10671 GCA_964597715.1 uncultured Halobacteriales archaeon | reverse complement strand
CATCGAGGAGACACCGGACAGCCTCGCCATCCGGTGTTCGGTCGACCCCGAGGACTTCACGCTCGACAATCTGCTGGAGCGCCTGGAATCGACGGGGTCGACGATGCGCAACGAGGCGGCAAAGGCGCTCGCGCACAACAACCCGGACCTCGCCCAGCGGGCGCTGAACCGTGAGCGCCAGGCCAACAAGATCTTTGTGCTGCTGTTGCGCCTGATCTTCACGGCCTACCAGAACCCCACCCTGGCCCGGGCGGTGGGGCTGAAGGACGGCTTCCCGCTGATCGGCTACCGGTCGATCGCGAAGAATCTCGAACTCACAGCCGACAACGCGGAGGACATCGCCGACATCGCGCTGGCGGCCGAGGACAACGCGCTCAACGTCGACAACGACACGATGCGTCGGATCCGCAACTTTACCGACGAGGTCGACGAGATCACCGAACTGGCTGTCGAGGCCGCTGTCGAGCGGAACTTCGACACCACCGTCGACGTGCGCGAACGCTTTGCCGACATCGAGGACCGCGAGGAGGAGATCCTCGCCGACCTGCCGGAGATGGACAACAGACACCTGCTCGAGATCCGCGAGGTGCTGGTGAGCCTCCAGCAGACCGCCCAGTACGCCGTCCGAAACGCCGAGATCGCGACCAATCTCGCACAGAACGAGGAGGACGCCCACACCACGATCAGCTGACCCGCACACGGGGTGAACCGAGTGAACTAAGTGGCCGTCGGAGAAGGCTCAGGTATGCCAGAACAGGCCGGACGGTCGGATATGGGGACCGGGCTCGCCTTTGTCTTCGGCGTGATCGCCGTACTCGGCGCCCTGGTGACGACTGTGACCTCCTATATGGACGCCGTGGGCGGGAGCGATATGCAGGTGGTCGCCGGCCTCGGGATGGCGGTGGCGATGCTCGCCGGCGGGCTGGCCGTTGCCGTTATTCACGCCTACGGGTGACCCCGGAGACGCCGTCTCTACGCTCCAGTGCCAATAACCGTTAAGAGCGTACGGCCCCTTCATCCGGTAATGGTTACGCTCAGCGAGGAGGACCGAAAGATCCTGGAGGTCCTCCACGAGAAGGTCTCCGGCGGGGAGGCGTACGTGCGGGCGAAAAATATCGCCAGCCAGCTCGGGCTCTCCTCGAAGCAGGTCGGGGCGCGCCTGCCGAAACTCGCCGAGGACGAGGCCGAGGTCGATGTCGAGATCGAGAAGTGGGGACGGGCTCGCTCGACTACCTGGCGGGTCACCCGGGGCTGAGCGCACAGTTGACGGGTTTTTCACCCCGGAGCCCCGACATCCGGCTATGACTGTCCGGGTCGAACGGGTCATCGACGTTCCCGCACCGCCGGCCGACGTGTGGTCGTTCATCGCCGACCCGGAGAAGCGTGCCCGCTCGATCAGTGTCGTGACCGACTACGATGACCTGGGCGACGGGAAGGCGGTCTGGCAGGTCGAGCTCCCGGTCCCCGTCATCAACCGGACAATCAGCGTCGAGACCGAGGACCGCACACGTGACCCGCCACGGTACGTCGAGTTCGTCGGGAAGTCGAAGGTGATGCGCGTGGTCGGCGAGCACACGCTTGAGGAACAGGCCGACGACACCCGGCTGACCAACCGGTTTGTCGTCGACGGCAAGCTCCCCGGTGTCGAGCGCTTCTTCAAGCGCAACCTCGAAGCCGAGTTCGACAACCTCGAGCGCGAGCTTCGCGAGGACCTGGGGCTGCGGTACTGACACGGGCCGGCTACAGCTCCCGGGCGAGCACAGCCCGCGCGGGACAGTGCGAGGGGTTTATATGCGTAGCATCAACAGGAGTATATGCCGGCAAGGCGCTTTTCACGTCGACACCGGCACACTGCTCGGCCTCGCGGGCTCCCGACCACCCGGCATCATCGGGCTGTCCGGACAGCCCACTCCCGTCGCCTCGTCTTCCAAGCTGTGACACAGAGCCGCCGGCACGTGCTCACCCGCCCCGGTCACTCGGCAACCTCTCCGGTCGCGTCGAGGGCGGCCAGCGCCGCCTCGACGTCCTCGCGGGTGACCGTGACCCGGTCGGTGTGTTCGTCGGCTGTTTCGGGGTCGACCGTCCCTGCGACCGCCCGGACCGCTCGCAGGGAGGCATCACGAACCAGCGCCTCGAGTTGGGCGCCCGAGAAGCCGGCTGTCTCCGCGGCCACGGCGTCCAGGTCGACGTCCGTGGCGAGTGGCGTGTCGCGGGTGTGGACCCGGAGGACCTCACGGCGGGCGGTCGCCCCGGGGAGGGGGACCTCGATGTGACGTTCCAGCCGTCCCGGCCGGAGCAGCGCCGGGTCGAGGCTGTCCTTGCGGTTCGTGGCGGCGAGTACGAGCAGTGACGGGTGTTCGGCCGCCCGGTCGAGTTCGGTCAGGAGTTGGGAGACGACCCGGTCGGTCACCTCGCCGGTCTCGCCACGGCGGCCGGCAACGGCGTCGACCTCGTCGAGGAAGACAACGGCCGGCGCGGTCTGTCTGGCCCGCTCGAAGACCTCCCGGACCGCCTCCTCGCTCTCGCCGACGTATCGGTCCAGGAGTTCCGGGCCGGCCACGCGAAGGAAGTTGACACCACTCTCCCCCGCGGTTGCTCGCGCGAGCAGCGTCTTGCCGGTGCCGGGGGGCCCGTGCAACAGGACACCCGACGGCGGGTCCGCGCCCGCGGCCTCGAACAGCGGACCGTAGGAGAGCGGCCACTCGACGGCCTCCCGGAGCCGGTCTTTGGTATCCTCGAGCCCGCCGACATCCCCAAAGGTCTCCTCGGGGGACTCGGCGACGTACTCCCGCATCGCGGAGGGGTCGACGGCCGCGAGCGCCCGCTCGAAGTCCGCCGCTGTGACCACGGGCTCGCGCTCGCCGTCGGCCTCCTGCCGGAGCGCGCTCATGGCGGCCTCCCGGGCCAGCGAGGCCAGGTCCGCGCCGACGAAGCCGTGAGTGCGGGCGGCAACGGCGTCGAGGTCGACGTCCGCGGCGAGTGGCATCTCCCGGGTGTGGACCGTCAGGACCTCCCGACGGCCGGCCTGGTCGGGGACACCCACCTCGATCTCGCGGTCGAATCGGCCCCCGCGGCGGAGCGCCGGGTCGACGTCGTCGACACGGTTGGTCGCGCCGACCACCACGACACCCTCGTCGGTGTCGAGGCCGTCCATCAGTGTCAGCAACTGGGCAACCACACGGTTCTCCATGTCGGCGTCCTCGTCGCGGGCGCCGGCGATGGAGTCGATCTCGTCGATAAACAGGACCGCAGGGGCGTTGTCGGCCGCCGCCTCGAAGGCCTCCCGGAGACGCTGCTCGGACTCGCCTTTGTACTTGGAGACGACCTCCGGGCCCGAGATGGTGTCGAAGTACGCGTCGACCTCGTTGGCCACCGCGCGGGCGATCAGCGTCTTGCCCGTCCCCGGCGGCCCGTACAGCAACACCCCTTTCGGCGGGTCGACACCCAGGCCGGCGAACGTGTCGGGCTCCGTGAGCGGGAGTTCGACTGTCTCCCGCACCATGTCGAGTTCGTCGTCGAGGCCGCCGATGTCCTCGTAGGTCGTGCCGGTCGGCTCCTCGTCGAGCCCCGCATCTGTCTCGTCGACGGTCACGGGCTCGGGGTCGACACGCACGGCGGTCGCGTCAGTGACCCGCACGGTGCCCGAGGGGCCGGTTTCGCTGACGACGAACGACTCCCCGTCCACACGCAGGCGCTTGCCCGGCGCGACGATCCGGTCCTGGAGCCGGGTTCCTGCCGTGCTCTCCGAGGGGAGGTCGCGGTGGCCGTCGTCACCGGCCGCTCCGTCTCCGGCCGGCCGGAGCGTGACGGCCGCGGCCTCCTCGACGGAGGCGCCACGGAGTCGGACCGTGTCCCCGACGGTCGCGCCGGCGCTTTTCCGGGTGTCGGCGTCGACCCGGATAACGCCCTCGTCGTTGCCGGGCCAGACCTTCGCGACGGTCTCGCGGTCACCCTCGATGACGACCGGGTCGCCACTCAGGAGTCCCAACTCGGACTGGAGGCTCTCGGGCAGGCGGGCGATCCCCCGCCCGGCATCACGCTTTCGAGCGCCCTCGACGCGGGCGCGGACCTCCCCGCTCGTGCCAGCCTCGCTCATACGACCCGTAAGGGCGACACCGGGATAAGTCCGACCCGGCCGCTCGGGCACTCCCGCCGACTGAGAGAAATCTATTTACTCGCCGCTGGCCGACACACAGGTATGGTCTCGACCACCACGCGCGACGAGATGACGTGGTACGAGTGTGACCAGTGTGGCCTCATGTTCGACGACGAGACAGACGCCAGACAACACGAGGAAACCTGCACCGACGAGGAGCCGTCCTACATCCAGTAACAGGGGACAGGCCTCGGCATCCGACGCTCACTCCCCGCCCGTCCCTGCGGGGACGACCTCGTATGAGTGTTCGCTCATGCCGTCCTCTGCGAAGACGAAGACCCGGCCGTCGACGGTGTCCGCCACCTCGACGGCGACCCGGAGGCCGTTCCCGATGTCCTCGACGGCAACGCCGGGAAAGACGGTCGTCCGCTCCGCCTCGTCGAGCAACACCCGGCCGACGCCGGTATCCCGGAGGATCCCGTCCTCGGTCTTTCGCTCGTTGACGTAGACGAGGACCCCCTGTGTGTCGGAGCCGTCGGTGACGAGCACGTGAATGTCCTTGCCGGGCGGGGTCTGCAGCGTTCCCGACACCTTCTCGGGAACCCCGCGGTAGAACACCTCCCGGCCGTCGGTGTACTCGACGAGCACACCGTCGGCCTGGAGTTCGACGGGCAGTGTGTCCGGCGCGACCTCGGAGCGTCCCTCCATACGGTGTCGTTGGCCGTCGGCCACTAAAACAGCGTCCATGTTGCCGGCCGCCGCGGGCGCACTCCCGGGGTTAGCCGCCGAAGAGACTCGCGTACACTACCGCGAACGTCGCCGCGGTTGTCACCATCCCGACACCGAGCGGGAGTATCGGGGTCACACCGGGAAACTGCTGGAGTCCGGCGACGACGACAGCGACCCCGCTCAGCGACGCGATGGCGGTCCCGACGAACAGCTGCTGGCGGCGGAGTGCGGTGTCGCCACTGGGGTCCGAGCGGGTGTTCGCCCGTTCGTCGTTACCCGCGCCATCAGGCACGCTCCCGGCTTTGACGGGCAACGGCAAGTGCGTTCCGCACCGGGGGGCTGGGTGATGCCGGCGGGGACCCCAGGTGTCCGTTCCGCAACGGTGAAATACCGCGCCGCGGGAGTCACACCCACAATGGACGGCCAGGCGGCGGCGCCCGCGGCGGGCACGGTCCTCAACGCGCTGGCGAACGGCCGCGGCTCGGCGTTCGCTATCGACGAGTACACCACGGCAACGGTCGAGTTGGCCGCCGACTCGGACGTCGAGGGGACGGTCGCGGACGCGCCCGACGCCGACACGGAACTCATCGAGACCTGCCTCACACGGGTCACCGAGCGCTTTGGAAACGGCCAGGGTGGGACCGTCCGGACCGAGAGCGACGTGCCGATGGCCTCGGGGCTGAAGTCCTCGAGTGCGGCGGCGAACGCGACGGTGTTGGCGACGCTCGACGCGCTGGGGGCGACCGACGAGGTTGCCCGGGAGGAGGCGGCCCGGGTCGGCGTCGAGGCTGCCCGCGACGCGGGCGTCACAGTGACCGGTGCCTTCGACGACGCAAGCGCCTCGATGCTGGGCGGTGTGACAGTCACAGACAACACCACCGACGAGCTACTCGCCCGCGCCGAGCGCGAGTGGGCGGTCCTGGTCTACACGCCGCCGGAGCGCGCCTACAGCGCGGACGCGGACGTCACCCGCTGTCGGCAGGTCACCCCGGTCGCGGACCTGGTCGCGGACCTGGCACTGGACGGCGAGTTCGGGACCGCGATGACGGTCAACGGGCTGGCGTTCTGTGCTGCCCTGGAGTTTCCGGCCGACCCGGTGGTCGCGGCCATGGACCGGGTCGCGGGCGTTTCGCTGTCGGGGACCGGCCCCAGCTACACCGCGGTCGGGACGCGGCAAGCCCTGGAGGCAGTCGCCGAGCGCTGGGCGGAGTACGACGGCAGGACCTGGCTGACGACCACACAGACCGAGGGGACACGAGTACAATGAGCGACACCGACAGACCACGACGACGATGAGCGACCAGACGCCCGAGGAGATGGACCTCGAGGAACTGCGCACCGAGATACGCGGGATCGACCGCGAGATTGTCGAACTCATCGCGCGACGGACGTACGTCGCCGACACCATCGCCGAGGTGAAGGCCGAACAGGGACTGCCAACGACCGACGAACAGCAGGAACAACAGGTGATGAGCCGGGCCGGCGACAACGCCGAGCAGTTCGAGGTCGACGCCAACCTCGTCAAGGCGGTCTTTCGGCTCCTCATCGAGTTGAACAAGGTCGAACAGCGGGAGTCACGCTGAGGGCACGACCGCCGAACCCGTCGTCAGTTGTAGGTCTGTGCCAGCGCGTCAAGTGCCTCGTGGCGCTCGGTGGTGTGGGGGGCGGTCAGCGGCGAGACGCTGGTGTGCCCGTCAAGCACCGCCCGGCGGTCGGTCCCCTGGGGGTCGGGGACCTCTCCGCCGGACATCAGCTCCCAGATCGGGTCGGTCAGTTCGATGTCCTCACCGTCCCTGTCGGCCTCGAGCATGTGGACCTCGGAGGGGTGAGTGACACGCATCTCCCCGGTTGCACGCTCGGGAACGGGGACATTCACATTCAGGTAGTCGGCCTGCTCGAAGACCCCGGCACCGGGGGCGTGGTCCGCGAGGTAGGCCGCGACCCGCTCGGCCTCTGCGAACAGTTCGGGGTCGGGGTCGACATCCGCGAGCGAGATATCGTTCTCGACGGGGTAGTACATCGAGACGGCGATGGCGGGCACGTCGAAAAAGCTCGCCTCGACCGCCGCGCTGACCGTTCCCGACCGGCCTAACGTGTGTGCGCCGAGATTTGCCCCCTCGTTGCAGCCGGCGACCACGAGGTCGGCGTCGGGCACCAGCGCCTCCAGACCCGCGATAACACAGTCACCGGGGGTGCCCTGGATAGCGTACCCGATCCCCTGCTCGTGGACCGTCATCGAGTAGGAGAGCGCGCGCCCGACCGCGCTCTGGTCGTCGGCTGGGGCGACAGCGGTCACGTCGCCGACCTCGCCGAGCGCGTCGTACAGCGCCCGGATTCCGGCGGCGTCGATCCCGTCGTCGTTGGTCAGCAGGATCGTGGGGTCGTCCATGACTCCATTGTGGCCGGAAGCCGCAAAAGGGTGCCCCTCCCGCTCGCCGGGAGTCCGGCGGCGCTGGACGCCCTACCGCGTGACCGGGTCGACAACTGTCTCGCTGTCGACCACCAGGTTGTACGCCCCTTCGTCGTCGTTCCAGAGCACCAGAACGTTCTCGAACCACAGGACAGCACCGTAGTCGGCGGCCGCGAGCGTCCGGTTCAGCGTCGTTGTCTCGGTCAACACGGCAAAGTGGTCGACCTGTTCGCTGCCGTCCCCGACCAGAAAGACCGGGTTCCCGGAGCCGAGGTCGTTGCTGAGTTTGACCCCGACACAGTCCACCCGGTCGGTGACGTGGGCCTCGGTGTCGGCCATCCTCGCCAGACGGTCGGGGTCCGGGGTGAAGGAGACGCGCTCGCGGCCGTCCACCCGGAGCAGACTGTAGGCGTACTGGACGTCGACGTTGACGAACTCGCCGTCACCCGGCGAGCGCCCCGAGGGGGTGTCAGCCCCTGTGCCCCGCTCGCCCTCGTCGAGACGACGCTGGAGGGCCGGAACGTCGATATCGGGTCTCCGGTCGAACGACCAGCACTCCCCGGCGGGCCGTTCGCCGGGCCACAGGCGCAGCGTCGGCGCGTAGACACTCGCGCCCGTCGCCTCGACCGCGCGCTCGACCTCCCGGAGATGGATGGCCGTTTCCCGGTCCGCCGGGGCCAGCGCAACCGCGGTCCCGTCGGCGGCGAGCGCGTCGAGATACCGGGCGAGGGTCTCCGCGGCGTCATCCAGCTCCGAGAGGACGTTGGCAACGAGCAGGAGGTCGACCCCCTCCGTAGACTGCGGGTCAAAGTCCTCCGCACGGTCGCGGTGGACTGTCGTGTGAAAGTTCCGCCCGGTCTCCCCGAGGAGCGCTGTCAGTACGTCGGCTGCCGCGCTTGGCTCGACGGCGTGGTAGTCGACGAGTGTCCCCGCCGGCAGGAAGTCGTGGAGGCCGAGCGCCGGCCCGCCGACACCCGCGCCGACGTCGACGACCCGCAACTTCGCGGGGAGGAGCCCGTCGGCCGCGAGTCCCGCGAGGACGTACTGGACCGTCGCGTAGTAGGCGGGGAGGTGGTATACCGCGTAGCCGAGCGCGGTCAGCCGGTCGTACTCGACGGGTTCGTCGTGGAGATAGCTGGATTTGAACGCCCGGACCCGCTCGCGCAGGCGGTCGCCGGAGTCGCCGTCGGGCCAGCCAGCCCCCAGTTCGTCGACGAGCAGGGCTCCGACGCGGCGGCCGTACCGCTCCGGAAGGCTCTCGACGAGCCGGTCCTCCTCGCCGCTGCTCCGGGGAGCCTGGCTGTTCTGACCCGCGTCGCCCTCCTCGACGGGCACGAAGGTCCCATCCGCGCGCTCTATGAGGCTCAGCCCGACGGCGTGTTCGCGCAGGACCTGCCGGACGGCGGCGGGATGGGGCTGGCCCTCGACGTAGTCGGCGAGTTCCTCGGGGTCGAGCGGGCGGACCTGCCGCAGGTAGCGGGCGCTGTCGAGCACCCCCTGGCGCTGTTGCGCGTTCATACCTCCTCGTAGAGCCGCCGGAACGTCTCGTGGTCGGCCTCGGCGACCCGGCGCGCGGCCTCGGCAACCGTCTCTGAACCCCCGAAGGCCGCCTGAATGTCGGCGTAGACGCGGCCGTCCCCGCCGGTCACCCGCTCGACGAGTTCTGTGAGACCGGCCGAAACCGGGGTGTGAAACTCCTCGGGGACCTCCTCGGCGGCGAGCCCGTAGGCGAGTACGGCGGCGTGGACACGCGCCTGGACCGTCTCCATCGCCCGGTCGTGTTCGGCAGGTGTCGTCTCGAAGAGGTTGTTGTCACGGTCGAGGAGTGTCTCGCGGACGGCGTCGGTGACGGGTCCGGCCGCGTCCGGGACGACAGCGACGTTGCCGGGCTCGGCGTCGGCCGCAAAGAGGGGGTGGAGGCTCACACGCTCGCGGTCCGGCGCGTGTTCCCGCATCGCGGCCACCGGGTCGGTCATCGTCCCCGTGACGTCCAGCAACGCTCGGTTGGCCCTGGGGGCGGCCGCGGCGACGGCCTCCTCGGCCGCGGGGACCGGGACCGCCACACAGACCAGGTCGAAGCCCTCCTCGCCGTCGACTGTGGCCGTCTTCACCCCCGGGGTCGTCTCGGCGACGGCTGTGGCAACCTCGGGGTCGGCATCCGTGACTGTCACCGCAAAGTCCGCGTCACCGAGCACGTCGACGAGCCACCGCCCCATCTCGCCGGCCCCGACCACGAGTCCGTTCATCGACCGTCGGTTGCCCGCGGCCGGGAAAAAACCGTTCGGTCGGGGAGTGTCACAGGAACTGCCGCGCGGACTGCTGTGCCTCGAACTGTGGGGGGACGGGCGACCGACTGGTGTGACTCCCACGGTCCGAAGACAGGTCCGGTTCGCTCACCACGCCCCTTGCAGGGCTACTGTGCTTCGAACCGGTGCATGACGACGTCGCTGTCGTCGTCCCACTCGAAGTTGTCGTGGGCGCGGTCCAGGATCTCCCGGTAGTGCTCCAGGTCCCGTGCACCCTCCCGGCGGGCGTCCTCGTCGGTCATGTCGCCCAGCGTTCGCTCGCGCACGTCCACGACCTCGAAGGTCTCACCGTCGATGCTGAAGCTGTCGCCCTCCGCCGCGTAGCGGTCGCCGCGGTGGACCTGTGTCACCGCACCCTCACAGGCCTGGTCGCGCATCCGTGGGCTGGGCAACAGCGTATCGGGGTCGATCTCGGACATACACACGGTTACACCCGCAGCGACAAAACGGTGTTCCGGCGAGTCGTGGGTCGCAAGCCATTCCACGCTCCCGCCACAACCCCGGTCGATGGCCCCTCCGACACCCGACCTCTGGGCGGTCCTCCTGTTCTTCGGGCTTCCGTTCGTCGCCGGCCTGCTCGGGCTGCGCACGGGGGGGCTGTGGTGTCTCCGGGCGTACCGTCGCCGGCAGGGCACGGAGCCGGCGGCTGCCCCCGGCGACCTCTCGGGGGCCGACCTGGACCCGGAGCTGGACGGTGACCTCGGGCGCGCCGCGGGCGGGCCACGCCGGTCGGCCCGCGAGCAGGCGGTGGTCGGCGCACTGCTGGTTGCGGGCTCCGCCCTCTTGCTCGCTCACTCCGGGCGGTGGCTACTGCGGCTACTCTAAGCCGTCGGCGACCGCATGAATCGAGCCGGCGACGGTGTCGGGCTGTGGGCCAAACACCTCCTGGGGGCCGTCCTCGCGGTTGAGCCAGGCGCCCTGCATCCCGGCGTGGACCGCGCCCGCGATATCGAACTGGCCGGCGCTGACGTGGACGACCTCGTCGACCGGGGTGCCGGTGCGGGCGGCGGCGTGGCGGTAGATCTCGGGGTGTGGCTTGAACGTCTCGACCTCGTCGGCGCTGACCGTGTCCACCAGCAGGTCCCCGATGCCGGCGTGGTCGACCATCGAGGCGAGCATCTCGGGGTTGC
>CAZQZE010000067.1:0-10820 GCA_964597715.1 uncultured Halobacteriales archaeon | reverse complement strand
GTTCATCACCTGCAAGGAGACCGAGTACCCCGAGATGTAGGCGGGGCCGTCCCCGCGGCGTCGCGGTGCCGGCTGCTCACCACCCGGGTTCTCGGCGCGCTGAAACGCCTGAGGGGTGTGTGACGGCGCCATCAGCCCCGAACCCATGCCCTCGACGGGACGGCCCGGTGGGGACGCACACGGTGGGCCGGCGGCCGTCGGACACAGCGACGGGCTTGTGACTGTGAGGCCGTTACTGTCGGACATGTCCGAGGACGGTCCCGAGTACGACATAAACTTCCGCGAGACCCCCGAGGAGTACGAGATTGGCCGGGGCGAACAGGGTGTGTTCAAGATGCAGCCGTACAAGGACGAACTCCTGCCGCTCTGGGGGGTCGCGTCCCTCGATGACGCCGAGGAGGGGGCCGCTGCCATCTACGAGCGGTTCGAGGAGTACAGGCGGGCCGGCGAGTTCCCCGGCATGGACCTCGCACGGAAGTTTCTGCGGATGGGGTGGACCCGGGCACTCCGCTACGCGAAGTATCCGGGCGGACAGAAGTACGAGGAAGACGACGACGGCACCCGTGTCGAGCGCGAGCCACAGCAGTGGTACGACGAGGAGAAATACGAGATTTCGCAGGTCTACCGCGAGTACCTCGACCGGGTCAAACAGGACGACACCTACCGGCGCCGCAGGGAGCAGTGGCAGCGCGAGGAGTGACCGGAGGTGGCCCGCTGGACCCCTGGAGCGGTGACTGGGTGCAGCGGGCTCGACGAGTCAGCCACCACCCACGGGTGAGACACGGGACAACCGACGGTCGGGGGAGACCGCGGTCGTGTGCGTTCGGGTAGGGTTTCTTGCACAATTTTTTTCATAATCATCCACAATCGTGTTAATCGCATGCCAGAGAGGCAGCCATCTAGGCGCGAGATGCTCCGGTATCTCGGGCTGTTTGGGGCGGTGAGTGTGGGGGTGGCGTCGCCGTTCAGTTCTCCGGTCGTTGCGAGTTCGGACTCGGACTCCGAGACACCATACACGACCGAGGACGTCACAGTAGACTCGTTTGACGGCACCGAGATTGCGGCGACAGAGTATAACCCGGACGGTGAGGGGCCGTTCCCGGCAGTCCTGGTCACACACGGGTGGGCAAATGACCGCAAGACCGACGGGCCGACAGCCCTCGCAGAGTTGTATGCGAAAAACGGGTATTTCGTCCTGACGTACGATTCACGCGGGTTCGGGGCGTCGGGCGGAGCGGTCGGTGTTGACGGCCCGAAGGAAATAAAGGACGTAGGGGAGTTGGTCACGTATCTGGCCGACCACCAGGCTGTTGAGAGCGAGGGGGACAATCCCGTCGTCGGGATGGACGGGTTCTCGTACGCGGCTGGCATTCAGTTGCGAGCGGCGGCGACCGACGACCGCTTGGACGCGGTCATTCCGCGGTGGGCCTGGCACGACCTGCGGTTCTCGAACGACCCAAACGGCGTCATCAAGTGGCCGTGGTTCTACTCGCTGTACGCCTCTGGGGTGCTCGGGTCGCTGGGGTTCATCCCGGAGGGCCGCGGCAGAGACGCGGGCGAAGACGGCGTTCCGGATGTGGACCCGGAGTTCCTCCGACAGAGCCGGACGGCGCTTGTCGACGGAGAGGCCCCCGAGGCCCTCCGTGAGTTCTGGCGTTCGAGGTCACCGGGGCCACAGGACGAGTTGAGGGAGATTGGGGCGGCGACGCTACTGATCCACGGCTGGCACGACCGGCTGTTTACCCCGAACGAGGCCTTCGCAAACTACCGGGGGCTACAAGCGGGGAGTGCTGAGGCGCGACTCCTGATGTACAACGGCGGGCACGACCTCGTCGGGTCTCCGGGCGATAACGACCCGGATCAACTCGAGTTCCTCGCAGACGCTGCCTTGCGCTTCTTCCGTCGCCATCTGAAAGGCGAGTCGGTGCCCGAGGACGAGCAGCTGAGCCCCGTGACCCTCTACCGGGAGGAAGCCGGCGAATTCGAGTCGTACGAGCGGTTACCCACCGGCGAGCGGACACTCTCGCTCCGTGAGGGCGCGGGGCCAGGAACCACACGGCTCACGACCGGGCCTGGCGGGTCGGCAACAGCAGTCTTCGATTTCGGCGTCACCGAACCTACCGACCTCGCGGGCACCAGCGAGTTGACGCTCCGGCTGACGCCGCGCGGCGGGCGGCCAGTCGTGTCGGCTGCCCTCGTCACGGTCGGTAGCGGTGGGGGCTCGACTACCCTCAAGGACCAGGTTGCCGTCACGCCAGTCGAGGGCCGCGGGAACACGACCGTCTCGCTCGACCTGGTCGGCGTCGAGGCGACGCTCAGCCCCGGGGAGACACTCCGGTTGGTCGTCGGCGTTAGCGACGACCAACTGGCCCCCCTTCTGAAGGACGAGACCCTACTCGGCACGTTTCCGCCCGACTCCCGCCCCACCGGTCCGTATATCCCGGACGAGGTCGCCAGCACCGACGGCCTCTACTTCGACTCGCCCGAGGACCCGCCGACGGGTGTCGTGATCCAGCACACACGCCCCGGTGACTCGAAGCTCACTCTCGGCACACCCGACACGGCTGCCGAGGGGTCGGGGAAACAGCGCGGAGCCGGCCGCTCCCGGCAGTAACAGTCAGTTCGGGTCGGCCAGACGGGAGCGAGCAGTGGCGCCCCTGGGTGGCGGGGGTGTGGCTCGTCACCGGCGCTTGTCGGTGGTACCGCGTAGGTCGGGGGCCCAGGGCAGGAACGGGACGCGGCGGCTGGAGCACGGGCACGCGAGGTCCGCAGGCCCGCGCCGCTGCTGTAAAACCGGTCGATATCCCGTTGTCCGGTCCGGGTCACCGGTGAGAGCAGGCGTGCTGGACCCGGTTTTCCGGCTCAATACAACACTCCTTGCGGAACTCGACGGGTACTGCGGGGCGTACCGGACAGCGTGTGCGTCTGCGGCACAGTGCGCGGGCGAGGACAACCGCACGAGAGTCCCGTCGTCGGCAGAGAGCGCAGGTCACAGGACTCACCGTAGCGCCAGAAGCGTCCCGCTCCTGGTGCCGTACAGTGTATCGTCGACGAGTGCAAGCTCGTCCAGCCCGTTACCGGTCCGCCAGCGCACCGTGCCGTCTGTCCGGTCCAGAGCAACGACGCTCTCGTCGGAGCGCGCGTAGATGGTATCGGTGCCGAGGAGCGCCGGCCACCGTACGGTGTCCGGCGGCCGCTTTCTCCAGCGAACCGCGCCGGTCGTGGCATCGAGCGCCCGGACCTCTCGGCCGCCGCCGGGTCCGGTATTCGTGACAGTGTAGAGTGTTTGTCCGTCAGTCGCCAGGATACCGTGGTCACCGTCAGCCTCCCAGGCGAGGGTGCCGTCGTCGTCGAGCGCCTTGAGCGCTCCCTCGACGACAGCGATGACCGAACAGGTGGTTGCCACAATATCCGTGATATACGGCTGTTGGGCCGTCGGGTGCTCGAACTGGTGTGTCCAGTTTGCCCCCCCGTCGCCCCGAGCACGTGCGTGGAGGCGCCCGTCACGGGAGGCGACGTACACGCTGTCCGCCCCGATGGTGGGAGCCTCGGTCACGTGGTCGGCAAGCACCCGCCCGTGGCTCCAGGCCTCCGACCCGTCCTCGGCCAGCGCGGTGAGCGTCCCCTCGAGCCGGTGTGAATCGTTCTCAAGTGCCAGATAGAGGTGGTCGCCGGCGGGCACAAACCCGCTGAACTGGGTCGTGAACGCCCGGGTCCACCGACGGGTCCCGCTGGCCCGGTCGAACGCGACCACCACCGTGTCGGCGCTCTCGGTTTGGGCGACGACAGTCGCCAGGTCCCCCCAGAGGACCGGGTGTGACGGCGACTGAAGCCGCGTGGATGACCACCGCTGGGCGCCGGTCTCGACGTCCAGGGCCTGGACGTGGCCGTCAACCCGTCGCTGTGGCCCCCTGTCGAGTTGTTTTGTGACGTAGAGACTGGCGCCGGCGATGACCGGTCGTCCGTACGCCGGCGAGGCGGGGCTATCGTCGGGCACGGCGGGTTCGGCCTCCCACGCGGGTGTCGGCGCTGTCGCGAGCCCATCCGACGCCACGACGTAGCCGTCCCGAGCGGGGCTCCGTCGGGGCACCGGCCAGGCGAGGGCAGGCCGCGAGACAGCTGTGCAGTCGGCCGCGTCGGGTATCCCGCCGGGTTCGGTTGCCGTCTTCGCCCCTCCGGCTGTCGTCGCGGAGGGCTCCGTCGGCGGGTCGGAGCCTCCGGAGAGGGTCTCGGTCGACGAGTCGGTGTTGCAACCGGCCAACACCGCGGCCGTGCCACACCCCAGCAGGCGGAGGAGTGACCGTCGCGAGTAGGAGGGCATAGCAGGCCTGTTATCGTAGATAGTAAAGTCGGTTCGGTTGGGTCAAAGACCGGTCGAAGTCTCGCAGCCGCCGGCCGGGGCGTAACCGGGGTCGGCTGCCGGTTTCGGATGCGCTGTGCGTTGCTGAACCCCGTCATCGGCGATGGGGAGTCTCACCTCGCCGAGGGCAACCTTTTCTTGTCGACACGCGCTCGAGGAAGCATGGACATCGAGGAGGCGAGCCGACGCTGCGAGGAGGTCTTCGCCGAGGTGGAGGCGGCGGTCATCACCGACCGCCCGTTCCTGGAGACGGTCTTTCTGGGCATCCTCTCGCGAGGCCACGTCCTGCTGGAGGACGTCCCCGGCACCGGCAAGACGCTGACCGCCCGGAGCATCGCCACCGCCCTGGGGATGTCCTTCTCGCGGGTGCAGTTCACGCCCGACCTCCTGCCCGCGGACCTGACCGGTACGCACGTGTTCAACGAGCGCGACCGGACCTTCGATTTCAACGAGGGGCCCCTCTTTGCGAACGTCGTGCTGGCCGACGAGATCAACCGCGCCCCGCCAAAGACCCAGTCGGCGCTGCTGGAGGCAATGGAAGAACAACAGGTGACGACTGACGGCGAGACTCGCGAGTTGCCCGACCCCTTCTTTGTTATCGCCACGCAGAATCCCGTCGAGCAGGAGGGGACCTTCGAACTCCCGGAGGCACAGGTCGACCGTTTCGTCGCGAAAGCGAGCATCGGCTACCCCGACGCCGAGGGCGAGCGGGAGTTGCTCTACCGCCGGGCGGACCGGTCGGCGCGCAGCCCCTCGGTCGACCCGGTGCTCTCCGCCGACGGCGTCCAGGCGCTCCAGCGCGTCCCCGAGGCGGCCCGGGTCGACGACGACCTGGTCGACTACATCTCGGCGGTCTGCCGGGCGACACGGGAGGACCCCCGTGTGGCGGTCGGCGTCTCGCCGCGAGGGACCCAGCGGCTGTTCGAGGCTGCCCGGGCCCGGGCGGTCATCGAGGGACGGGAGTACGTCACGCCCGACCACGTGACCACGGCCGCCCGGCCGGTGCTCGCCCACCGGCTCGTGTTGACCGCCGACGCCCGCGTCAACGACATCGCCAAGCGGTCGGTCGTCGGGGACGTCCTCGACGAGGTGCCGGTCCCGACTGTCGACTAGTCGAGCGCCACGGTCAACAGCACCGCGGCCACGAGCAGGAGGAGCAGCGCCGCCACCGGCCGGCCGCCGGCCCCGGCGAGGTAGACGCCGTATGAGAGCCCGACAGTCACGGCCCCGGCGCCGGCGCTCGCGAGCGCGCGGGTCACCTCGAGTCGCGCGGTTGTGGCGTCCCGGCCGAGTTGCTCGCCGACGCTCACCGCAGTCGTCGCGATGTCCCAGGCGACAACCGCGGCCACCGCGCCGACGAGCGCCGGCCCGGCCGGGGCACCCTCGACCCCCGCGAGGACGATACCCGCAAACAGGCCGGCCGCGCCCAGCGTCACCGCGGCCCGTGACCCGCGAGCCAGCCCCGCCGCGAGACCCAGGAGACCGGCGACACCGACGAGGAGACCGGGCCACGTGTAGAGGCCACCGGCCAGCGTGGCGACCAGCGCGGGCAACAGCGCGAGCGCGGTCCCGGTCCGGCTCGGGCGGCGGTCGACCGTCACCGCCGGCGACGCCGACGCATCGGCCCCCTCGTCCGCCGGCGCTCTCCCGACTGTCATGGCCCCTCCCGACGGTTCGAGCGCGCGAGCGCGACGTCGACCGGCTCGTCGGCCGCCCAGTCGATGACGGGGATCCCCTGTCCCCGGAGTTCGCGGAGCCGGAGCCCGCGGGCCACCCGGGCGAGCCGGTGGCCGGCGGTCCGGTCGGCGGTCGGGTCCGGGCTGAGCACCGTCACCGGGTAGCCGTACTCGTCGAGCCACCGTGCCAGGTCGGCCCCGCGGCCGTCACACAGCGGCGAGACAAACAGCACCTGCGTCCCCGCCGAGAGCCGCCTGCGAAGCCGGCTCCGGCCCGCAGCGACTGTCATCGGGCCCTCACCGGGAACCGGCGAGAGGTCGGGATGGGTGGTCAGCAGCTCCCGGACCCGTCGCTCGTGTTCCTCGCCGGCGCCGGGCGCGAGCCAGCAGGTCCCCGAGGGAAAGGCCGCCACGCCGACCTGGTTGCCCGTCGCGGTCAGCGAGCCGTACAGCCGCCCGGCGGCCGTGACCCCGCGGTCGAGCGCGTGGGGCGTGTCGGGGTCGGGGGCGGCGTCGGAGGGCTCTCTGGCGTCGACCACGATCATGGCCGTCGCGGCCTGCTCGGAGCGGAATTCGACGGTGCTGAGCTCGCCTGTCCGGGCCCGCCGGTTCCAGTCCACCCGGCTCAGCGCGTCGCCAGGGCGGTACTCCCGGGTGGCGTAGAACTCCAGGCCGGCGCCGGCGGTGTCGGTCTCGACCCGGCCGGCAAACCGGGCGGCCCGCTGGCGCAACGGCACCGGCTCGGTCGTCGCCCGCAGCGTCGGCCGGCAGGTCACCGTCGTCTCCGGCCCGACCAGCCGGGTCTCCTCGACACTCCCGGTTAGGTCCTTTGCGATGACGGCCGCGGGGCCGAAGGTGTGAGTCCCTCGACTCACCCTGACCTCGTAGTCGACGGTCGCACACTCGCCGGCCCGGAGCGCCGTCCCGTGGCGGGGTGAGCCGCCCGTGACCGACAGCCCCTCGGGGACGCCGTCCACGACACGCAGGTCGGGGACCGGGCGGCCACACTCGTTGGTGACGGTAACGGTCACCGCGACGTGCTCGCCGGGGTCGGGCTCGTCCGTGTCGAGCGACCGGTCCACCGACAGCCCCTCGCCCACAGTCTCGTCGTCGGCGAGCGCCCCGGGTCCAAGCGGTGTCGCACGGGCGTAGGCGGCGAATCCGATGCCGGCCGCCCCGGCCAGCAGCGCCGCCGGCTCCGAGGCGAGGACCCCCGCCGCGATACCCACGAGGGCAACGGCGCCGACCCCCCGCCAGCGGTTCGTCGGCTGTGCCGCCCGGACGACGGTCGCGGCCATATCCCCGCCGGACGAGTCGTCACCACCCTGTTTCGCGACACCGCCGTCGGCGGTCTGTGTGGCCTGCTCCCAGGTGACCGAGAAGGGGCTGTCGGAGAAACTCGCCGGGGGCTCCGCGGGGAGGCCCGCGGTGTCCCCGTCGGACCGGGGTTCGAGCCCCGCCCGCTCGGCGATGGCACTGACGGTGTGGCGCACCTTCCGGTGTTTCGGGACCCCACCGGCGACGACCCGTCGGAGGAGGCCGGGCGAGGGTGGGTCCGGGGCCGCCTCGTCGCCGAGGTAGGCGGCGGCGTAGTCGTCGTCGGTCCAGGTTCCCGCCTCGACGCGGCGCTCGGCCTCGGCCTCGCTCACCCCCTCGTACTGGACGAGCACCTCGACGGCCGCGGCCCGGAGCCCACGGACCGCCTGGTTGTACGGCAGCCGCCCGGTCGAAAAAAAGCCCCCGAGCGAATCCCGCAGGTCCTCGCCGGGCGGTGGCGTTGGCACGCGGTACTCCGGGGTGGGTGTGACAGCCTCCTCGAGGTCGACCCCCCGACGGACCGTTGCCTGCCGGACGGCGAGGAGGAGTATCACCACACCCAGCGCGGTGACGAGCGCCCGGTCGACGTCGAGGCCCAGCAGCCCCGGCGAGACGGCAGCGGCAACGCCGACTGCCAGCGCGAGTAGCCCCGCCACGAGCGCGAGTCGCCGGCGGGTCACGCCTCCCCCTCCGTCGCCCCGTCCTCGGCCGTCTCCGCGTACCGCTCCTCGATCTGCCGGAAGACGGCCACGGCCCGGTCCTCGGAGTCCGCCGGTGGGGTGTCACCGTACCGGACATCCTCGAACAGCCGGGTGAGCTCGTGGACGGCCTCGCCGCCGAGTCCGGCATCGACAGCGGCGTCGGCGAACTCGCCGGGCGTGCTCGTCTCCGGGTCCTCGACGTCGAGCAGGTCGGTCATCTCCCGCCAGGCTCGGTACACCTCGTTGTCGCCGCCCTCCTCGAGCCGGTCGGCGGCGCGCCCGGCCGCCCGGCCAACCGCCGCCCGTCTGTCGCCGTCGGGGTCGGGGGCGTCGTCGGACGCCCCACCGCCCCCGCCCCCTCCCCGCGCCCGGACGACGACGAGCGCGACGCCGACCAGTGCAACGCCGAGGACGGCGAGCGGCCCGAGCGGGAGCGGCGACGACGGGTCCGAGGAGCCGCCGTCACCCGGCGGGCCGCCGGGGGTGGAGCCGTTGCCCAGGAGTGCCGGCTGTGCGGGCGCGGACCCCGACAGGTCCCCGAGCACGACGAGCAGGAGATAGGCGACGACCCCCGCGAGCACGAACGGGACGGTGACGGCGACAAGCCGCCGGAACAGCGCCCGCCGAAAGACAGCGGCGTAGACGAGCAGGGCAACGAGCGCGAGCACCAGCGCCAGCAGCATGAACTCGGCAAAAGGGATGTCGATTGGGGCCGGCGACGCCGGTTCGCGCTCGGGAAACGGGACAGCACCGCCGCCAGAGCCGGAGCCGGAACCGGAGTCGGCCCCGCCGCTACTGTTCGTGGTGGTCAGGGTCGCGGCCGCGAACCCGACCGCCAGTAACCCGAGCACGGCGGTGACGGCGGCGGTGAGCGTATCCTTCATCGGTGGGGAACGGGCCACTCCACGCTGGGCGTCCGTACCACCCGTACGGGAGGGCACACGCCCGTCACCAGCGCGAGTAGCGAAATAAACGCTTTGCCGGGGCCACCGGACCCACGCAGGGCGTCGGCCCGGTGTCACGCTCTATGTGAGCGAGAATACCGCTCACGGGCGCAATCTTCTTTTCCCGTGGCACACCCTGTCGTGGTATGACCGACAGTGACGACCGGAACGGGAGCGAGGCGGTCCTGACCGACCGGGAGGGCCACGTTGGCGTACTCACACTGAACCGTCCGGCGGCGATGAACACCTTCAGTACCGGGCTGGCGACGGCACTCGACGACGCGTTGCTGGCGTTCGAGGCCGACAGCGGCGTGCGGGCGGTCGTGGTCCGGGGGGCCGGCGACGCCTTCTCCGCGGGGATCGACCTCTCCGAGCACCGCACGCTGGGGGGCGAGGCCGAGTACGAGGAGTGGGTGACACGGATGGAACAGCCCTTTCTCACCCTCGCGGAGATGGGGACACCGGTGATTGCGGCGGCCCACGGCCACGCCGCCGCCAACGGGATTGGGCTGGTGGCGGCCTGTGACCTGGCCGTGGCGGCCGAGGGGACGCAACTGGGCGCGACGGCGCCAAAGGTCGGGCTGTTCTGCATGGGGCCGGCGGTGCCGCTGATGGGTGCGGTCACCCGCAAACGGTGTCTCGAGCTGTTGCTCACGGGCGAGCTTGTCGACGCCGAGACCGCCCGGGAGTGGGGGTTGCTCAACCGGGTGACCGACGCCGGCGCCCACGTCGAGGGTGCGATGGAACTGGCCGAGACCATCGCCACAAAGAGCCCGACAGCCGTCCAGCGCGGCAAACGGGCCTTCTACGAGATGGCCGACATGCCCTACGGGGAGGCGCTGGCTCACTCGAACGACCGGTTCGCGGAGCTGTGTGCAACGGCCGACGCGGAGGCGGGGATCGACGCGTTCCTCGACGGTGACCCGCTGGAGGCCGAGGGGTGGCCGGAGGGGTGAGACCCGGGCGCGCCCCAACCGCCGGCAGCGACGACTGCTACCCCCGTCAGGCAGGCGTAATATTTTCCGCTCCGGGCGAGTATGTGCGAGTAGTGGTAGCATGAAACAGGAGATGACGACACTCGACTTCCTCGACCGCGCGGTGGATATCTACGACGACGTGACCGGCGTCGTTGCCCACGACGGGACCGAGTACACCTACGCCGAGGTCGGCGAGCGGGTGAGCCGGCTGGCCAACGCCCTCGCCGCCCGGGGTGTCGAACAGGGTGACCGGGTGGCGCTGCTCGCGCCGAACACCCACTACTTTATCGAGACGCTGTACGCGACCAACACGCTCGGGGCGGTGTTCGTCCCGCTGAACTACCGGGTCGAGCCCGACACCGTCTCCTACATCCTCAACGACTGCGAGGCGGCGACCGTCATCGCGGACTACGACTTCGCCAGCAAGGTCGAGGCGGTCCGCGACGAGGTGCCCGCGGAGACCTTCATCGGCTACGAGGCCGACGACATCGACGGTGACTGGGCGGACTACGAGGCGGTGCTCGCCGAGGGCTCCCCCGAGGCACCCGAGCGCCCCGAGATCCGCGAGGACGACGACGCCAGCATCAACTACACCTCCGGCACCACGGGCGACCCAAAAGGGGTCGTCCGCACACACCGGACCGAACACTGGCACGCGCTCGTCCTCAACCAGCACATGGAGATCCGTGACGACGACACCTACCTCTGGACGCTGCCGATGTTTCACTGCAACGGGTGGGGCCACACGTACGCCCTCACGGGGACGGGCGCGACCCACGTCTGCCAGCGTACCTTCGACGCCGCCGACACCTTCCGGCGGGTCCGCGAGTACGACGTCTCCTTCA
>CAZQZE010000066.1:0-10904 GCA_964597715.1 uncultured Halobacteriales archaeon | reverse complement strand
GCTGGGTAAAGTTCGACCCCACACCCGGCAGTGCTCGTCTCCAGGGCGAACAGTCGGCTGTGCAGGAGCAACAGCCCGCCACCGACTACACCCCCCGCGAACAGGGGAGCCCCGAGGAGACGTTCACGCCCGGCGACAGTGCGGTCGACACCGACCCCGGCGGGGACGAGGGGCCGACCCGTCGGACCGAAAACGGGGTCCAGGTGTCGCTCGACCGGCGCCCGGTCCCCGGCGCGAGCGTGAACGTGAGCCTCACCGAGAACGCCTCGCCGGTCGCCGCGGCGCGGGTGTCGTTCAACGGCGAGGCGGTCGGGGTCACCGGTGACGACGGAACCCTCGTCGCGACTGTCCCCTACACCGACCGGCTCGTGGTCGACGTCGAGACGCCGGAACGGAACCTCGTTTACGTCGACCAGACTGCGAACGCGACTGGTACGACAAACAGTAGCAGAACCGTCATTCCGTTTGGGGCGGGTCCGCCGGCGCCGTCCGGTCAACCGCTGGTCAACATTGGACCGGGGCTGAACGCGGTCACATACCCGGTCGACACGAACGCGACAGTGACCGTCGCCGGCCAGCCCCGTGCCGGCGGGAACGTTACGGTCGTCGCCAGCGTCGGTCAGTTCCCCGTCCGAGACGCACAGGTTCTGGTCGGCGGCAAGGCGGTCGCGCGAACCGATGCCGACGGGCAGGCAACGGTCCGCCTGCCCGAGGAGTCCGGCAACGTCACCGTCGCCGTCGAGCGCGGGCCGGTGAGCGGCGAGACGACCGCCGAGATCCCGGCGCTGTCCGTCGAGGTCGAACCGAGCGCGCCGCTTGCACTCCCCCTGACCGAGGCGACAGTTACCGCCCGACTCGGGGACCAGCCCCTCACCGGGGCGCCCGTCTCGGTCGACGGAGAGCGGGTCGCAACCACGGGTATCGACGGGACCGCGACGGTGACACTCCCGCTCTCGGGTAGCGCCACGGTGGCCGTCAGCGACGGGTCGCTGGCCGCCGGCGAGACTGTCGACGGGCTGTTAGTCCACCTCCTGCTCGTCCTGGCCGGGCTGGCAGCCGTCGTCGGTGGGCTGGTCGCCGGGGCGAGGCGGCTCGGCCGCGGGCCGCGTGACCTGCTGGCGCTGGTTCGACAGCTGCCCGGCCTGGCGGTCAGGTACGCACAGCTCGCGCTCGTGATGCTGGCGACCGGCGGGGGCGACCTGCTCCGGGCCGGACTGGCCGGCCTCCGGCAGGCTGTGGGGGCGCTGGCCGCCCTTCTCGGGGGGCGAGCGAGCGTCGCCGACCTCCGGGCGAGACTGGGGACGTGGTACCGCAGACGCCGGCCGAGGCGGTCACCCGGCGGCGGCGGCGTCGCCGCGGGCGACACGAACGGGGGAGGAGTCCCTGTCCGGACGGCCTGGCGGCGGCTCGTCGAGGGGCTCAGCGTCCGACGCCCGGAGACGAAGACACCGGGCGAACTCGCCACCCACGCGGTCGAGCGCGACGGGCTTCCGGCCGACGCTGTCGGCACGCTCCGTGACACCTTCCGAGAGGTGGAGTACGGCGCCCGTCCGGCCGACGACCGGCTCGACCGGGTCCAGTCGGCGCTCGTGGCGGTCGAACGCGCCAGCGACCCGGACCGGGGCGCCGACGCGGACACGGCTGCCAGCCCGGGGGCGGCCGCGGACGGCGGGACAGCAGTGGGTGGGCCATCGGCCGAGGTGGACGGGAACGCTGACGGGAGTGAGACAGCCACGGACACGGCCGGGGAGGCGGAGTAATGGGGCTTCGGTACCTGCTCGGCCTGCTCGGCGCGGTACTGGCGGGTGCCGGCGCGGTCGCGGTCTTCCTGCCGGGTACTGTGCGGTCGGTCGAGCCGGTCCGGCGGGCTGTCGAGGCGGTCGGCGGGGTCGAGCCGACCGGCGCGGTGTTGCTGGCAAGCGGCGTGACGGGGCTGTATCTCGCCGTCACGGCCCGTTCGGGCCGGGAGACGCCGTCCCCCGAGGGCCCGGCCGACCGCCGGTTCGCGACCGCGGCCGAGGCGCCGCCGGAGGCCGTCACCGCCGACCGGCGACGGCTGGCGGGGGCCGGCCTCGACGCCGTCGTCGACCGGGCGAGTGAGGCCGGTGGGGCCGCCGTACAGGAGGTACACGGAACGCTCGCCCGGACGGCGACAGACGTCTACGCCGAGTACGCGGGTCTCGACCGCGAGCAGGCGCGCGCGGCCGTCGACACCGGTTCCTGGACGGACGACCCGGTCGCCGCTGCCTTTCTCGCCGGCGAGGACGGGCCGAAACCCGGGCTCGGCGCCAGGGTCCGGCTGTGGCTGGTCCCCGAGCGCGAGCGGGCCCGCCGGGTCGAGCGGACCGTCCGGGCCGTCGAGCGTCTGTGGGGGCAGACGTGAGCCGGGTCCGCGTTCGCCGGTGGACGGTCGGGCTCGTGGCGACGCTGACGCTCCTGAGTGTCGGCCTGCTCTATGCCTCGTCGACGCTGCTGGCCGGGGCGGCGGTCCCGCTGGTCTACGTCCTCTACGGGACGCTGTCGGGTGTCCCCGAGGGGGCGAGCGTGCGCGCGACCCGGGCGTTCGACCGGGCGGACCCGACACCGGGTGAGGTCGTCGGTGTCGAACTGACCGTCACGAACACCGGCGACCGGGCGCTACCGGATGTGAGGGTTATCGACGGCGTCCCCGAGGAACTGGCGGTCACGTCGGGGTCCCCGCGGGTCTGTGTCGCGCTCCCGCCGGGCGGGTCGACGACCGTCGCCTACGAGGTGGCTGCCAAGCGCGGCGAGTACGGCTTTGCCGACCCGGCGGTTCGGCTGCGGTCGGTCGCCGGGGGTGAGCGGGCTACCGCGGAGGTGTCCGCGGGCGGGGACCGCCGCCTCGTCGGGACGAACACGGTCCGCGAGCCCCCGCTCGACGACGCCGTGCTCCCGCGGGCGGGGACACTCCCGACCGACTCGGGGGGGAGCGGCCTGGAGTTTCACGCCACCCGGGCGTACCGCCCCGGCGACCCGATGACGCGTGTCGACTGGCGCCACTACGCAAAGACCGGCGAGTTCGTCACCGTCCAGTACCGGGAGGAACAGGCTGCCCGGACAGTGTTGGTCGTCGACGCCCGGCCGGTGGGGCGGGTGACCGGTGCGCCCGGCTACCCGACCGGGGCGGAACTCGCCGCCTACGCCGGTCAGCGTCTCTACGACGCCCTCGAGACGTCGGGGGTCGTCTCTACCGTCACCGCGGTCGGCCTCGAGGCGGAGGGGCTGGGCGGGCTGGTCGGCCCCGACGGCCTCCCCTGGGTCGACGGCGACGGCCGCAACCGGACAGCTCACGCCAGACGGCTGTTCCGGGCCGCACAGGGGGTCGGCGAGCGCGATGCCGGCGAGGAGCCGACGACGACAGTTGTCGCGGACGGCCGGGGGCAACCGGGTGGACCGACCGACGGCGCCGGAGCCGGAGCCACCGACCCCGACGAGGCGCTCACGAACCGGCTGCTGGCCCGGCTCCCGCCGAACGCCCAGGTCGTCGTCTGCACGCCCCTGGTCGACGGCTGGCCGGTCGCGTTCTGCCGGGCACTCTCCGCCCGGGGGTATCCCCAGGTCGTCCTCAGCCCGGATGTGACCGGGGGCCAGACCGTCGGCCAGCGCGTCGGCAGGCTCCGGCGTGACCTGCGTCTGCGGACGCTCGAACGGACCGGCGCGACGGTTGCCGGCTGGCAGCTCGGGCAGTCTATCGACCACGCACTCCGGCGCTCGCTCCCGCATCTCCTCCGATGAGCACGACACCTGACCCCCCGGACGCCGACGCCGCCCGCCGCCACGAGGGTCGGACACCCCCGACGCGGACCAGCGTGGCCATCGTCGTCGTCGGGACGGCCGGTCTCGTCGCGGTGCTGCTCGGCCGCGTCGGGCCGGCAGTCGGCCCCGCGCTCGTGGCTATCGCCGGCGCGCTGGCGCTCGCGGGTGGGTTCTGGGCGGTCTCGAGCGAGCGGTTCCGGACGGTCGGTCAGGTGGCGGGCGGGCTCCTCGCCGTCCCCGTCGGCGTCGGGTTCGTCATCGGAATTGTCGGGACGGCGCTCGTCCTCGTGGAGGTGTACTTCCCGGTGCCGGAGTCGGGGCTGATCGCGGTCAACGCGCTGCTCCTGGTCAGCCGGCTCGGTATCGTCGTCGGCTGTGTGCTCGCGGTGCTCGGGGCCGTGCTCGGCGTCCGGAGTGTCGTCGCCCCGGCGACGCTGTCGCGGTACTACTGGACCGTCGTGCGGACCGGGACAATACCGCTCACCGTCACCGCCCTCGCGGCCGGCGGGGCGGTCCTCTCGGAGGTTGCCAGGGGGCCGGGACCAGGCGTCACGCCGCTGGACGCGGTGACTGGGCTGCTCGGGTGGCTTGCCACACCCGGCCCGGGGTTACACGTCGCCAGCTTCTTTCTGCTGGTCTCGGCGGCGGCGATGGGGGTGCGGGCGGCGGTCACCGCCCTGCCGGTCGCCGAGCTGCTGGCCGACAGGGGTGTCGGTGGGGTGGATAGCCGGCGTCTCGGGACGGTCAGCCGGTGGCTGCTGTACGTCGGGGTCGCCACCCTCGGGGCGGCGCTCGCGGGACTGTACGTGGACGTGCAGTTTCGGACCCCTGCCCGGCTGGCGGTTGCCGTCGGCCCGGGTGTCGCCGGCCCGCTCGCCGGGCTGACCGGCGCGGCAGCCCTGCGGGCGCCGCTGGTCGCCGTCGGGCTTGTCGCAACCGTCGTGGTGGTGGGTACGCGGGTGCTCCGGCGGACTGCTCGGGCGTCGCTGACGGGGGCGGCCAGACGGGTCGGGCCTGTCCTCGTCGGGGGCGTGCTCACCCTGGCCACGCTGCCCGTCGCGGCGCCGGTGTTCGACCGGCTGGTGGCCGAGGTTGCCGGGCGGCTCCCCTCCGTCTTTGCCACAGAGGTCCGGCAGGTCGCCGGGTCGGTGGGGGAGTTTTACGGGCCCGAGACGGTCGTCCTCGGGGTGATGACCGCCTGTCTCGTCGTCGCCGGCCTGCTCGTGCTGGCCGCCCGGCTGCTGTTGTGGCTGGGGTATCTCTCCCGCCGGCGGGCGGGCTTTGCGACGGCCAGCGCCGGGCTCTTTCTCGCAACGGTCTTTGCGGGCACACTCGAGACACCGGCCCCGCTGGTGTTTGGCGGCCTGGTGGTGAGCCTGCTGGTCTGGGACGCCGGGGAGTACGGCACGACTCTCGGCAGGGAGGTCGGGCGACGGGCCCGCACCCGCAGCGGCGAACTCGTCCACGTGGGCGGCACCGTCGCGGTCGGGGTCGTCGGTATCGGCGCGGCGCTGGCGGCGCAGGCAGCCCTCGACGGCCAGGCGGTCGACCCCTCACCGGCCGCGGTCGCCGGGCTCGTGGCCGCCCTCGTCGGTGCCGTCCTGCTCGTCGCCGCGCTCAGATAGCCACGAGTCCTCCCGGCCCTGGCCGTCCCTGCCGGCGGGCTGCTCGGGTGACTCCCCACGACCCGGTTGGCCGCCGCGGTCGTCCGCAGGCCGGCCGTCCGACCCCGGCACGGGGACGCCGTCGAGCACGTCCGCGACGATGGTCTCCCGGTCGGCCCCGCGGACGCTGGCGTCGGCGGTCAGGACGAGCCGGTGGGTGAACACCGGCTCGACGACGCGTTTGATGTCGTCGGGAACGACGTAGTCCCGGCCGTCGATGACCGCCCGGGCGCGGGCGGCCTCGAACAGTCGCTGGATGCCCCGCGGGGAGACCCCAACCTCGACGCGGTCGTCCGTCCGGGTCGCCCGCCCGAGTTCGACCACGTAGTCCCGGAGGCGGCCGTCGACCGCGACCGACTCGGGGACGCGCTGGAGCGCGGGGACCTCCCCGCTCCCGAGGACCGCCTCGGCGGTCGGTGCCTGTGTCGTCCGGTCGGCCCGGCGGTCGATCAGTTCGCGCTCGCCCGCAAAGTCGGGGTAGCCCATCGCCGTCTTCACGATAAACCGGTCCCGCTGGGCCTCCGGCAGCCCGAAGGTCCCCTCCTGCTCGACGGGATTCTGCGTGGCGATCACGAAGAATGGGTCGGGCAGGTCGTGGGTTTCGCCGTCGACGGTCACCTGGCCTTCCCCCATCGCCTCGAGCAGCGCCGCCTGCGTCTTGGGCGGAGCACGGTTGATCTCGTCGGCCAGGACGACGTTGGCGAACACGGGGCCAGGGGAGAACTCGAACTCGCCGGTGGCCTCGCTGTAGACCGTCGAGCCCGTGATGTCCGCCGGCAGGAGGTCGGGCGTGAACTGGATCCGGCGAAAGGACAGGCCGAGCGTCCGGGCGACGGAGCGGGCGGTCAGCGTCTTGCCGGTGCCGGGGACGTCCTCGAGCAGGACGTGCCCACGGGCGAGAACCCCCGTCAGCACGGTCTCGAGGAACGCGGTGTCTGCGACGACAGTCCCGCCGACGGCGTCGAGCACCCGACGACAGGCCGCTCCGGCGTCCTCGTGGTCCATACCGACCCCCGGACCTCCGCGGCAAAAAGCCCTGTCCGCGGCGGCGACACGGTGTGGCGGGTACGGCCGCCGAGCGGCTGCAACCCGTCTGCGGGGCGGACCGGTGTGTACAATCGGCGTTTGAGTCTCCCCCGCCTATTAGCCGGTGTGAGAGAACAGGACACACATGCGACTGTCAAAGAGGCTCGCGGTCGTCGGGCTCGTCGCCGGCCTCCTGCTGGCGGGGGCCGGGGTCGCGCTCCTCACGCCGGAGCCGCCCGACACCGGGGAGCCGACGGCCAGCGCGGGGAACGGGACGGCAACCGGGGTCAGCTACTTTGAGGGTGAGGCACAGTTCAGGGGGTACGTCCAGGCCGGCCAGCGCCTCGGCGGGGCCGGTGGCGTTGCCGCGGCAGGTGCCGGCGCGGCCGGCGGCGACGGTGGCGGGGACACGGCCGCCGAGCAGGACGCGGCGGTAGAGACGACAGACCAGGCTGCCACGGCGGCCGACACCGGTGGCGGGGCCGCCGGGACCCGTGTCGGGACCACCAACGTCCAGGTCGCCGGCATCGGCGAGCCGGACCTCGTCACGACCGACGGGGAGTACTTCTACTACGCCCCCCGGGAGCGGTACCATGCGGTGCGGACGGCCGCGACCTCGGGTGACGGTGTCGCCAGACCCGAGCGCCGCGAGCGGCCGAACACGACAGTCGTCGATGTCGACGAGCCGGCGACACCCGAGGTCGCCGCAGCGGTCAACGAGACCGGACAGCTGCTGCAGACCGGCGACAGTCTGGTCGTGCTCGGCTCCGACGAACTCGTCGGCTACGACGTGAGCGACGCCACAGCCCCCGAGCGGGGCTGGACACACCCGCTGAACGGGTCGCTCGTCACCGCACGGCTGGTCGACGACCGGCTCTACGTCGTCACGGCGAGCGCGGTCGACGCAGCCGACCCCTGCCCCGTCGAGGCACTCGGCGGCGCCGCCTCGCTGTCCTGCACCGATGTCGCCCACCCCGAGCGCCAGGTCCGGGTCGACGCCACCTACACCGTGGTTGGGATAGACCCCGCGACCGGCGCCGTCTCGGACGCGACAGGTCTTGTCGGCACCCGGGCGAACACCGCCGTCTACGCCGACGGCGAGGACCTCTATCTGACATACACCGCTCGAACCGACCGGGTGACGGTGCTGACCGACTACCTGCTCGCCTCCGACATCCTCCCCGCCGGGGTGAAAGCCGAGATTGCCATGGTCCGCGGCGCCGAGCCACGCGACCAGCAGTGGCGCGCGGTCGCCGAGCGGGTCAGAGCGTGGGCCGAGCGCTCCGACCGCGACAGGCGGGAGGTGTACCGCGAACTCGCGGACGGGCTCCAGGAGCACCTGGGCGAACACAAGCGCACCCTCACCCGGACCGGCGTCGTCCGGGTCGAACTCGGCGAGCAACTCGGGGTCGCCGCCCACGGAAGCGTCCCCGGCGAGCCGCTGAACCAGTTCTCGCTGTCCAGCCACAACGGCACCCTCCGGGTTGCGACCACGGTGCCGGGCTACGGGAGCGGCGAGAGCGAAAACGACCTCTACACGCTCGAGCGGGAGACGCTCGACCGGAAGGGGTCGGTGACAGGCATGGGCGAGGGCCAGCGGGTCTACGCCGTCCGGTACGTCGGCGAGACCGCTTACGTGGTCACCTTCCGGCAGGTCGACCCGCTACACGTTATTGACCTCTCCGACCCGGCCGACCCCATCGAGCGTGGCACGCTGGAGTTGCCGGGCTTCTCGACGTATCTCCACCCGGTCGATGACGGCCACGTACTGGGGGTCGGCGAGGAGGACGGCCGTGTCAAGGCGGTCCTGTTCGACGTCTCCGACCCGACCGACCCGGTTGTCGACGACAGCCTCCGGCTACGGGCGGGCTGGTCGGCCGTCGCCGACAGCCACCACGCCTTCACCATCGACCGGCGACACGAGGTGTTCGTCCTGCCGGCCGGCCAGCAGGCACTCGCCGTCGACTACACGAACAGCAGCCTCGGCGTCGAGCGTCGCGTCGAGACCGCGGAGCCGGTGACCCGCGCCCGCTACGCCGGCGACTACCTCTACGTCTTTGCCGGGCGGACCGTGACCGTCCTCGACGAGCGCGGCTGGGATGTCGTCGAGAAGCTACCGGTCTGAGGCGGTCTCCCCCGCCCCGGTGGTCACGGACCGACCGAAACCGTCACTGGCAACTGCCCGGACCACCGACCGACAGGTGTGGCTACCCACCGCCGGGACCGCGCGCTGCTCGCCGGTGTCGTCTTTATCGTCCTGTTCGGGCAGGTGGCGCTGTACCCCGATATTCCGGCGCTCGTGAGCGCGCTGGGCGGAACCCCGGCCTCCTGGGGCGGGAACGTCGACGCCGTCCTCAGCGCCGGCAAGTGGTTCCTGACCGCCGAGTTTCTCGGGTTCGTCCTCTTCGCCGGGCTCTGGGGGGCCGCCAGCGACGCCGCCGGGCGGCGCCGGCGCTTTGTCGTCGCCGGCGCGGTCCTCGGCGCCACGGGCTATCTCGCGGTCGCGCTCGTCCCGGTGTTCGGGCTCCCGTACGCGGCGGTGCTCGGCCTCCGGTTTCTCCAGGGCGCGGCGACTATCGGCGCGTTCTCGCTCGCCGTCACGACGCTGATGGACCTGCCCGGCGGCCACGGCCGCAATATGGGCGCCGCGGGGATCGCCATCGGCGCCGGCACCGCACTCGGCGCGCCGGTCGGCGGCCAGCTGTACGGGCTGGGCCCGTTCGTTCCGCTCTACGCCGCCAGCACCCTGCTTCTCGTCGCCGCTGCCGTTGCCGGGCTGGTCGAGGACCGGGCGCCGGCGGGCGGCCGCGGCGGCGTCCGCGCTGCCGTTGGCGTCCTCCGGACCCGACCCCAACTGGGCGTCCCCTTCGTCTTTGGCTTCGTCGACCGGTTGACCGCGGGATTTTTTGCCCTCGTAGGCACCGTGTACTTCCGGACCGAACTCGGCCTCGACCCCGCAGGAACCGGACTCTTGCTCGGGGCCTTTTTCACCCCGTTTGCGCTGCTACAGTACCCCTTTGGCCGGCTCTCGGACCGGGTGGGCCGGGCGGTCCCGGTCGCCGTCGGCTCGCTGTTCTACGGTGTCGCCATCGTCTGTGTCTTTCTGGCGCCGTCGGTGCCGCTGACGGCCGCGACGATGGTCGTCGTGGGTGTGCTCGGGGCGCTCGTTGCGCCGGCGACGATGGCGCTGGTGACGGACCTGGCCGGCGACACCCGTGGGGTCGCGATGGGCGGGTTCAACGTCTTCGGGAGCCTCGGGTTTCTCGCCGGCGTCGTCGGCGGGGCCACCGTCGCGGCGAGTGGGGGCTTTGGCGCGGCCTTCGTGGCCGTTGGCCTCGCCGAGGTCGCCATCGCCGTCCTCGCGCTCCCGGCGTTGCTCCGGGTCACACCGGAGCGGGCGTCGGTCGGCCGCGACGGCGAGCGCGCCTGAGGGGACGGACGGCGTTCGGGCACACACCTCAGGGCCACAGCAGCCGTTTGGTCGCCCCCTCGAACCCGGCAGGCACGAGGTCGCGCAGCGCCTCGGCGTCGGTCTCGCCGCCGGCGTTGACCAGGTACGTCTGTCCCGGTTCCTCGCCGTAGACCTGCTGGAAGTCGTACACAAAGCCGTAGACGGCGGTGTCGTCGGGTATCTCGTCGCTCTCGCGCAGGAAGGCAACCTGTCGGTCGACGTTGTACTCGACGAGTTGGTCGACCAGGCCCACCTCGCTGTCGGGGTCGACGCGGTCGTCGGCCAGCCCGTCCCGGACGACCGGGGTGAGCAGGTCGACCAGCTTCGCCACCCCCGGCGGCGTCTCGCCGTCCGGGTTGTCCTCGCGTACGGCGTCTAGTGCCGCCGTCACCGCGCCGCAGCCGGTGTGGCCGACCACCGCGACCGTCTGCGTGCCCGCGTACGCGATGGGGTAGAGGAGCGAGCCGTCGACGACCCGCCCGCCGTCGTGGCGGTCCCAGACCTGGTTGCCGATCGTGCTGGGCGAGAACAGCCAGCCCGGCTCTGTCGCGTCCCACATCCCCTCCTGGGAGACCCGGGAGTCCGAGCAACAGACCGAGACGACCGCCGGCTCCTGGCCATCCTGCACGTCCCTAAAGTGTCTGTCGGGGAGTGAGTCGACGTGACGGGCGTTGCGTTCCAGCAGTTGCCGTAGCGTGTCCATATTCGACGCCAGGGCACCCGGCTATTTTTATGTATCCGTCGGTGGTCGGGGCCCCGTGGGCGGCGGCCGGATGTCACCGGCCGGCCGGCATCAAAACGCCCATGCCCCGCGGCTGCGAGGGTTGGATATACGAGGTGGCTGCCGTGACGAAAAAACAGGAATACAGGGATAACTACCCCGAAAAGACGCTGTATCTCCCGGGTCCAACCGAGGTCCGCGAGGACGTTGTCGAGGCGATGGCCGAGCCGATGTTCGGCCACCGGATGGACCGGATGACCGACCT
>CAZQZE010000065.1:0-10937 GCA_964597715.1 uncultured Halobacteriales archaeon | reverse complement strand
AAATGTTCTGTCCGACAGTATCACCTGTCGTGCGCGATTCTCGTCGCCCACGACCTGCGCAAGTCGTCGTACAGGGCATGCGCCCTATATTGTGCACACGACTCTTGACGAGAGTTGGATACGCAGACCGCGCGAAGACTTCTATAACGTGCTCGTGGAGGCGCCTTTGACGGTGGCGACCACCCGCAGCGCTTCGTCGACGTCCTCGGTCTCGGCGCTGCCGGCGTCACGCCGGGGGTATTCTGCACTCATTGCCGCCCCCGCCGGCGGGCTATCCCGACTCAGCGAGAGCATCCCGCCCCTCCCGTGAGTGAACCGCGTAAGCGCTGTTCCATGACACGCTACAAACGTGTGGCACAAGTGTCCGAGATTCCTGGTCACACATAATGGAATACGACGGCGGTTCGGGCGAGAGGCGACACGAGGGCGCACGGTCCGGGGTAGCCGCCGACAGCCGGTATCCGGGTCATGCCGGATGAGCACGGCGGGTTCGAGGACGTCCGCGAGAACGTCCAGGGCCACCCGATGGTCAATCTGCTCCGGTATGCCCTGCGGTACTGGCCGCGCCTCGTGGTCGGGGTCACCTCGGCCGTCGTAACGCGGTTTTCGCGGCTGGTCCCGGCACTGGTCGTCGCGGCCGCCATCGACCGCGTCGTCATCGGGTCGGCTGACCCCGGGTTGCTGACTGATGTCGGGTTGCTCCCTGCGGGTGAGATCGCCGGCAGCGCCGCGAGACTCGCGTTGCTGGAACGGCTCGTAGTCATCGCGGCGCTCGCGTACGCCGTCCGCTCGCTCGCGAGATTCGTCTCGCGGTACGTGCTCCAGTCTGCCGCTCAGAAGGTCCAACGAGACCTCCGCAACGACGCGTACGACCACCTCCAGCACCTCTCGATGGACTTCTTCGTCGACCACCAGACCGGCGGGATGCTCTCGATCCTCAACAGCGACATCAACCGGCTCGAGCAGTTTCTCAACACGGAGTTTCGCCAGTTCATCCGGGTTGTCGCGACGGTCTCGGGCATCGCTATCATCCTCTGGACGTACTCGCCAAAACTGGCGGCGGTCGCCCTGTTGCCGGTCCCAGTCATCGGACTGGCCAGCGCGAAGTTCCTCACGTGGGTCGAACCCCGGTACAAGTCGATTCGTGAGACCGTCGCCCGCCTGAACGCCCGTCTGGAGAACAACATCGGCGGCATTGACGTGATCAAGTCCTTCGACCGGTACGAGTTCGAGCACGAACGGGTCGCGACACAGAGCGAGGAGTACCACGACGAACAGGTCGTGGCGTTGCGCCTCCGGCGGGCGTTCTTCGCGTCGCTTCGACTCATGACCGGGGTCGTGTTCGTCGTGATCCTGTACATCGGCGGCCGTGACATCATCCGCGGAAATGCCGGCGCCCTGACGACCGGAACGTTCGCGCTGTTTTTTCTCTATTTGCGGCGGCTGTACTCCCCGATGCGGCGGGTCGGCCGCTCGGCGAACAAGTACCAGCAGGCCAAATCGAGCGCCGAGCGGGTGTTCGGTCTGCTCGGCCAGGAGCCGACCGTCCGCGACCCCGACGACCCGTACGAACCCGAGCGCATCGAAGGGGAGATTACGTTCGACGACACGACGTTCAGCTACGGTGACCGCGACCCGGTGGTGACGAACGTCTCGCTGTCTATTGACAGCGGGGAAACGGTCGGGTTCGCCGGCAAGACCGGCGCCGGAAAGTCGACACTGACACGCCTCGTCCCGCGGTTTTATGACGTGAACGCCGGGGCAGTCCGGGTTGACGGCGTCGACGTGCGGGAGTACGCCCGCCAGAGTCTGCGCGAGGACATCGCTATCGTCGGGCAGTCGCCGTATCTGTTCTCCGGGACCGTCGCCGAGAACATCGCTTACGGCGACCGTGAGGTGCTACGGACGCTCCGGAGCGACGACGGTGTGCCGGCAGCCATCGTCGAGGCGGGCGAGGCAGCCGAGGCCGACCCGTTCATCCGGGAGTTGCCGGATGGATACCGGACCGAGGTCGGCGAGCGGGGCGTGAAACTCTCCGGCGGGCAGCGCCAGCGACTCGCCATCGCACGGGCTATTCTCAACGACCCCGCCATCATCATCCTCGACGAGGCGACCAGCGACGTGGACACCGAAACGGAGGAACTGATACAGGAGAGTCTCTCCCGGTTGGTCGCCGACCGGACCGCGCTGGTCATCGCACACCGACTCTCGACCATCCGCCAGTCGGACCGCATCGTCGTCATGGACGACGGCCGGATTGTCGAGGAAGGCCCCCACGATGACCTCGTGAGCGACAGCGGAACGTACGCCGGACTGTGGGCGGCGCAGGTGGATACCACAGGCGCGGTCGGCGACGACTGATGACGGTCACGCCCGTCTCGTGGCGCCGATAACAGTGACCGCCGACACGGTATGAAACGGAGCAACCTGCCGAGATGATATCACACCCACTGTGCGATGACAGGCCTTCGTATTTTATCAGTAAGTGGTTCAGGGCACCCACGAGATACCGGGGGGCGAATACGTGCCGCACTCGTCGGCTGACGGGTTACCGAGCGGACGACCGTTATCGGCGCGCTGACAGACAGTGACAGCACGAACCTCGCGGTCTGCCTGGCTGCACGGCGGTTCCAGCCCGACATCCGGACCGTCGCGCGGGTCACCGGCGCCGACGGCGACGAGTACGAACAACTCGTCGACGAGGTGGCCTTTCCGGAGCGTGCGAGTGTCAAGACCGCGGTGAACGCGCTCAGCGGGAGCGACGTGCGGACGTTCGCGGATGTCACCGGTGAGATGGAGGTGTTCGACATCAGCGTCGCCGCCCACTCGCCGGTCGCCGGACAGCGTCTCGGCGAGGTCGAGCTTCCGGCGGGGAGTCTCGTCATCTCCGGCGCCGGGGGAGAGCGGACCGCCACCCCCGAAACACGTCTGGAAGCCGGCGAGCGGTACATTATCGCAGCCGACCCCGACGCCTCGGACGCGGCTATCTCGGCGTTCCGGGGTGAGTGAGCCCGGCCCCCTGTGGCCGGCCCCGGTCACTACGACACGAGCCCGGTCGCCTTGTCACCGGAGACAGGACTGTCGGCCCCGTCGGTGAGCGGCTTGACCGTGGCGGCGCCGGAGATATCGTCGATGTACGTCACCTCCGCCGAACTATCGTCGATGTAGACAATCTCCGGGTCGCCGTCACTGTCGACGTCCGTGGCGGTCAGGGGCGACTTGGCCGCGTCGACACTGCCCTGTGCTGGCGTCGACTCCGGGCCAGTCGCGTCGACGAGTTGGATGTCATTGCTCCCATTGACGATCAGCGCCTCGTCGGTTCCGTCGCCGTCGATGTCGGAGAGTTGCCCGTTCCCGATACCAACGTCGGAGCCTGCCGTGGTGCCGGTCGTCCGCCGGGTGCCGTCGGGTTCGAGATACCGCACCTCCTGTGAACTGCCTGTGTAGACGAGTTCGGCCGTGTTGTCGCCGTCGATATCGCCGACCCCGAGGACGCTGTTTGCCCCGCTTCCGAGGCTGGCAACCTCTGTTGGCGGGCCGCCCGAGGCGACACGGTAGACCGCCGAGTGGGCGTCGTTCGCGTAGAACACCGACGGGTCGCTCCCGTTCCAGGTTCCGGTCCCGAGCAGTGTCTTGTCCGTGTCGGGTGACGCGGCCGTCGCGGCACTCCCGTTGACGAGGGTCTGTGTCTCGCCGTTGCTATCGTTGAGACGGAGGTCCCCGCCGGCGACGTAGGGGAGTTCCCGGGTCCCGTCGCCGTCGATATCGGCCAGACTCCCGAGCGCCTGGACACCGCCGGGGCCGACTGTAACCCCCGCTGTGCCGTCACCGCGGCGCGCTGTCGCGCCCGTGACAACCGTTCCGTCGCCGTCGAGAGCCGGGGATACGCCACCCCCCAGCGAGGGGACGGTCTCACGGGCGAGTTCGGCGGTCGACCCGCCGGAGGGTGCGGTCCAGACGAGTCGGAGAACATCCCCCCGCTGGAGGGTGAACGAGACGGTTCGGTCGCCGGTATCGGCCCCGGTCGTGCCGTCAATCGTGACACTGTCCCCGGCCGAGAGCTCCCCGGCGGTGATGTCGACGACCCCGCCGTCGGTGCCGGCCCACGTCACCCGCTGCTGGCCGTTGGCCCCGTCGATGACGACGACGAGCTCCCCGGTGTTGGTCGCTGTGACCGTGTCACCGCCACCGTGGGTGACCGTCACCGCGTCCGCGTCCGCGTCGTACGAGAACTGGAACCGGGTCTGGGGAACCGGGGCAGGGTCGTCGGCCAGCCGGAGGAACATGACCGACGACCCGCCGACGAGGATGGCCGTCACCGCGACCAGGAGGACGACACCGACCACCGGAGAGACCGCACTGGTCCGGTCTGCGCTGCTGTGCGGGCCACCGTCAAACACATACTTTGATTGGTTCCAGACACAGAAGTGGCCCCTGTCGGTTTCAACACTCGATACGGGCTCGCCCCGCTCACCGCTAGATGACAGAGCCCGCTGACAGGGGATAGACACGCACCCAGGTGACAGAGCACAGCCAGCAACACGTGGCTCCGACCCCTCTCTCAGCTGTGTGAACCGGGCCGCTGGGTCCCGGCCGTCCGTGTGGCCGCTGTCACCCGGACCGCCGGCGTTTTGCCGCTCTCGCCACAACTCCGGGTATGCCAACGTACGAGCGGTCGGTCCGGGTGGACGCCCCGTTCGAGGCGGTCTGGGACTTTCACTCGACGGAGGAGGGGCTGGTCGCGCTCACACCGGGGTGGATGAACATCCGCATCGACGCCGTCCGCGGGCCCGACGGCGAGCCCGACCCCGCGGTGCTGGAGGCGGGCTCGGTCGTCGAGTCGTCGGTCCGGCCCTTCGGCGTCGGGCCCCGGCAGTCCTGGAACTCCGATATCGTCGCCCGCGAGCGCCAGGACGGGTCGGCGTACTTCCGGGACGTGATGGGCGACGGCCCCTTTCGGGAGTGGACCCACACGCACATGTTCGACGCCGACGACGGCGGGACCGTCGTCCGTGACCGCGTCGAGTACGCCCTACCCTTTGGCGCGCTTGGAGATGCGCTCGGCCCCTTCGCCCGGCTTGGGCTGGCGCCGATGTTCCGGTACCGCCACCGCCGGACCCGGGACCTACTCGAGGGCTGAGTGCCCCCTCAGTCCAGCCTCTTGTCGAGTTCGCCACGGAGGGCAATCGGGTCGAAGTCGTGGTCCGGACGCACCGCGACGAAGGGCAGAAACCGCACTGTCGCGCGCAGCGTGTCGGTACCGTAGGAGCCGCCGGCGGCCGTGACAGCCCGGCCGGCGCCGACGAGTGGCTCCAGGGCCGCGAGCGCGCAGGCGAGGTCGTAGGCCCGGGCGTCCGCAACCGCGTCGGCGCTGACAGTTGTCGCGTCGATAAAGTACAGGTTGTCGTCGGCGACGAGGACGTTTTCGGCGCGGAGGTCACCGTGTGCGAGGCCGTTGTCGTGGAGGACCGCGAGCGCGGCAAACAGGTCGGGGGCGAACCCCGACGCCTCGGCCGCCGAGAGCGAGTCGAGGGTTCGGAAGGCGGGCAGGTACTCGAGGACGAGCACGCCGTAGCCCTCGAACTCGAAGGCGTCGAGGGGTTCGGGGGCGTTCGCGCCGAGTGCGCGCATCTCCCTGGTCGCCGCGAGTTCGCGTTCGGCCATCTCGAGCGGCGTGGCGACGTGGTCGAAAAACCCCACCCGACCGCTGGAGACGGCGCCGAGATTCCGGCCAACGGTCAACAGCGTGTGGACCAGCGAGTTCTGCCCGGTGATCACCTTCAGGAAGTACCGCCCGTTGACCACGCAGGGTGTCGACAGCCAGTTGTCGGCCTCCAGAGGCCGGACCGACTCCAGGGGCTCGCCGTTGCGCTCGGCGACAGCGGTCCCGAGCCGCGAGAGGGTTGGTTCGGACACCGAGCCCCGGAGGAGGCGGCGGAACACGTCACCCGTTGACACCGAAAGGCTGTAGCCGTTTCGGGCGCCAGCACAGACGATGGACGACGAGGGGGCTACCGAGGGGTTGACACAGCTGGGGCTGACGACATACGAGGCGCGGGTGTTTGTCGCCCTCCAGAAGCTGGGGAGTGGCACCGCAAGCGAGGTGGCGGACGTCTCGGAGGTGCCCCGCTCACAGGTGTACGGCGCGGCCGAGGGGTTGGAGGAGCGCGGGCTGGTCGAGACCCGTCAGTCCACGCCGACGGTGTACCGACCGACCGACCCCGAGGTGGCGCGGACACGGCTGCTCGACCAGCTTGCCGAGACCGGGACGGAGACCTTCGACTACTTGGAGGGTGTCCAGCGGTCGGCGGGTGACGGGGAACGCAGCGAGGATATCTGGCTGGTCCACGGCGCGGACGCGGTGGCCTCGCGGGCGGCCGAGCTCGCCGGCGAGGCCGACGACCGGGTCGTCTACGGCGTCGACGACCCCGACATGCTCGACGAGGCCACGCTGGACGCGCTCCGGGCCTGTGGCGAACAGGGGCTCGCCGCTGTCGTCGCCAGCGCAAACGAGGCCGTCCGTGCGGCCGTCGAGACACCGGTAGAGACACGCGCCATCCCCGACGACCAGAACCCCGAGTTGCGGACCGGCCGGGTCCTGCTCGTCGACACCGACACCATTCTGCTGAGTGTCTTCTCGACGGCCGCGAGCGGCGAGGGGGTCGAGGAGGTGGCCTTCTGGAGCAAAGGGTCGACCTTTGCGGCCGTCCTCGTCGAGTTCGCCGGGGGGTGGCTGTCGGCCCCCGACGGCCGAGCCGACCCGCGGGACTGAAGCCGGTCGCGGTCCACCCCTGAGTATGGGCACGCCACACGACGACCCGGGCACACAGGCCGTCACGGTGACCGACCGACTCCACGAGGAGTACCCCGACACGACTATTTCGCTGCGGTTTTCAACCAGGCTCGAACTCCTGGTCGCGGTCATCCTCTCGGCGCAGTGTACCGACCAGCGGGTCAACGGCGTCACCGCCGACCTCTTCGAGACGTACCAGGACGTCGAGGCCTACGCCACAGCCGACCAGGAGGAACTCGCGGAAGCCCTCAACTCCGTCACCTACTACAACAACAAAGCCGACTACATCCGGTCGGCCTGCCGGCAGATGGTCGAGGAACACGACGGCGAGGTGCCGGACACGATGGCCGAGCTAACCGACCTCAAGGGAGTGGGTCGCAAGACCGCAAACGTCGTTCTCCAGCACGGCCACAACGTCGTCGAGGGGGTGGTCGTGGACACGCACGTCCAGCGGCTCACCCGCCGGCTGGGTATCACCGAGGCGGAGCGCCCCGAGGCCATCGAGCAGGAGCTGATGGAGTTGCTCCCCGAGGCGGAGTGGCAGGAGTTTACCCACCTCTGCATCAGCCACGGCCGGGCGGTCTGTACGGCCCGTAACCCCGACTGCGGGGACTGTGTCCTCGAAGGCATCTGTCCGTCCTCGAAACTCGACAGCGACGTCGACCTGGCGGGTGGGGAGCCCTGGGCCGTATGACGCGATGGGTCAACACCACGGACAACGGCTGGGGGCCGATACACCCGGAGGACGGCTCAGAACGGGAGCAGGGCGTACCGGGAGAGATACCGGATGACACCGACGAGGTACGCGAGGAGCCAGAAGAAGACGTAGCCAAAGACACCGACCCGTAGCCGGCGCCGCCAGAACTGCATGTTCTCGCCGCCGATCTCGTCGAGCAGGACCGCCTCGTCGTAGTCGTTGTAGAGGTCGTGACGGCGCTTTGCCCGGAAGATACGGACAATCCCGGTCCCGGCAAAGACGAGCATGGCGTAGGCCTGCACCCCGAGGAAGGCGTGGACCAGGGCGGCGCCCTGGAGCTGGTCGAACAGCCGGGGGACCATCCACAGCAACAGCGGAACCGTCGTCAGCGCCAGCCCGGTGACGATGAATGTGAGGTGTGAGGTGAGCACGTCCCAGGTGACAGGGTCGTTGTCGATGACGATCCACGCCCCGTAGAGAAAGCAGGGAAAGCTCAGGGTCACGGCGATAAAGACGAGAGTCGCGATAGCCGCGTCGGGGACCATTCACCTGTGATAGTCGGTGAGACCGCTAAAGGGTGGTGGAACGCGCCGGAACTGGGGCCCAGTCCGTCCCTCTACACCCCTGGGGGTCTGGTCACCCCTCGGCGCGGTCCTCACCGAGTTTCTCGTCGAGGAACCTGTGGGCGTCTTTGAGGATCGCCCGGGGGCCATCCTGGGTGACCGTATTGACGGCCTGCTCGTAGTCACGCCACTGCATGTCCCGGTGTTCCTCGCTCAGTTCCGCCGACGCCTCGAAGGAGCGGGCGACAAAGAGGTGGACGGTCTTGTGGATGGTGTCCCCGCCGGCCTCGAACACGTAGTCGTAGTCCTTGCGGAAGCCATCGAGCAGCCGGAAGTCGTGTATTCCGGCCTCCTCTTTCACCTCACGAATGGCGGTCTGCTGGAGTTCCTCCTCCCCCTCGACGCCGCCCTTTGGGAACTCCCAGTCGCCGGGCCGGCTCTTCAACAGGAGGTACTCCCGCCGGCCACGCGTGTCGCGAAAGAGGATGGCTCCCGCGCTCGTGGCCTCTATCATTACCGGTGTGTATTGGGGCCGCCGTTAAGAGGATATCGGAGCGGGCCGGGACCACAGAAAGCCTGGCCGCGGTGTGGCGGCGCGGACAGACCAGACGGTGCCGGGCGCCGGCACCGGAAGCGAAGTCGTTTTGGGCGCGCCGCGACCATCGGGTGGTATGCCCTTCGTGACGAAACTGCGACTCCAGAGCGGGGACCGGGACACCCTGGAGTCCGTCGTCGGCGACATCAAACGGCGCGCCGAGCGAAAGGGCGCGGAGTTGAACGGACCCCACCCCAAGCCCCCGGCCGAATTCCGCGTCCCCCAGCACAAGCGCGTCGAGGGGAACGGTGAGTTCGACCCCTGGCGCTACACCGTCTACACCCGGACCATCGAGATCGTCGGACACGACGAGTTCGCCCGGTCGGTCGCCGGCCGCGCCTACCCCGACAGCGTCCACCTCGCCGCCGAGGTCGAGCAGGTCCGCAGCCAGCAGTAACCCGAGGTCCGGGGCCGGCACCAGCCGACGGATAATTAGTCCCTGCGGTCCACACTCGGGTATGGCAACCGACTCCACAGCCCGTGTCGACGAGGACTGGCTCCGCTCGCTGCGCCGGGAGTTCCACCAACACCCCGAACCCGCCTGGCGGGAGTTCTGGACCACCGCCCGGGTCGTCGAGGAACTCGACTCGATGGGTGTCGACGACGTGCTCGTCGGCCCGGAGATCCTCGCCGACGGGGAGCGCTCGGCCCTGCCCGACGAGGGCGAACTCGCGGCGTGGCACGAACAGGCCCGTGACGCGGGCGCCGACCCCGACCTTCTGGAGCGGATGGAAGGGGGATACACCGGCGCGCTCGCGACCGTCGAGCGCGGCGAGGGGCCGACGGTCGCCCTGCGGGTGGACATCGACGGGCTCCCCCGCGCCGAATCCGAGAGCGATGACCACCACCCGGCACAGGCGGGCTTTCGCTCCGTCAACGAGGGCGCCATGCACGCCTGTGGCCACGACGCCCACGCGACCATCGGGCTGGGGGTGCTCCGGGCGGTGCTGGACAGCGACTTCCGGGGCACGTTCAAACTCCTCTTTCAGCCCAGCGAGGAGATGATCGCCGGCGGCAAACCCGTCGCCGAGAGCGGCCTGCTCGACGACGTGGACACGCTGCTTGCGGTGCACATCGGCCTGGACCACCCGACCGGCGAGGTGGTCGCGGGGGTCGACGGCTTCCTGGCCGTGACACACCTCGACGCCGAGTTCGAGGGCGAACCCGCCCACGCCGGCGGCCAGCCAAACAAGGGGGACAACGCCGTCCAGGCGATGGCCACCGCCGTCCAGAACCTCTACGCCGTCGCGCGCCACGAGGACGGCGCCACCCGGGTCAACGCCGGCCACGTCGGCGGCGGGTCAGCAACCAACATCATCCCCGAGGCGGCCTTCATCGAGGGGGAAGTCCGGGGCGAGACCACCGAACTGATGGAGTACATGCGCGAGCGCTCGCAGGCGGTCATCGAGAGCGCCGCCGAGATGCACAACTGCTCGGTCGAGGTGAACTTCGACGGTGAGGCCCCGAGCGCAACCAGCGACCAGTCGGTCGTCGACCGTGTGCAGGCTGTCGCCGAGCGCTCCGACCGGGTCACGAGCGTCCTCGAACGCGACGAACTGGGCGGCAGCGAGGACGCCACCTACCTCATGCACCGCGTACAGAACAACGGGGGGGAGGCCGCCTACGTCTGCGTCGGGACCGACCACCCCGGCGGCCACCACACCGCGACCTTCGACGTCGACGAGGACTCGCTGGCCATCGGGGTCGAGGTGCTCGCGGAGTCGGTACTCGAGGTCGCGGCGGAGCGCTGAGGCCGCCGGCTCAGTACTTCGCGTCGGCGCCGGTGATCTCGTAGACCTCCTGCATCAGCGCGTCGCGGTCGGCCTGCCAGGCCTCGAACCCGCCGGGGGAGTCGGGGTAATCCTCGTAGTGGTCGAGCAGACGGTCGGCGACGGACTTTGTCTGGTAGAGGTCGTAGATGGTGCCCCAGTGGCCGAGTGACTTCACCGCGGTCTTTGTCTTTAGCCACCAGCCGAGGTCAGTCGACCCCGAGTACAGCGCCTCCGAGAGCTTCCCGACGGGCAGTGCCGCCAGCAGGCCCATCAGGTCGTCGACGTCGTAGGCGGTGGTGAAGATGTTGTAGACGTCGAGTGCGGCGTAGCGGGCGCCGAAGTGGTCCATCACGCGGCTGTTGTACGCCCAGAGGGCGTCCTCGTCGACGACCCCGTCGCCGAGTGCCTGAATCGCCTGTTCACCGGCGTAGGTGCCCGCGTAGGCCGCGCCGGCGATGCCGCCGCCGGTGGTGGGTTGACGTGGCCGGCCGCGTCCCCGACGGCGACGAATCCGGGG
>CAZQZE010000064.1:0-11020 GCA_964597715.1 uncultured Halobacteriales archaeon | reverse complement strand
CGAGTCGCCAGGCCGCAAGGGAGAGCGCGATGAACAGCGTCGCCATCGGGCTGTCCGGGACGGCCGGCCAGGCGACGAGCGGGGTGTCGGCGAGCTGGAAGCGGTAGTACCAGAACCCGAAGACCGTCCCCGCCAGGTTCACCAGGACGATAGGCCAGGCGAGCCGGAGACCGACGTTCTCCAGCCACTCCGGGAGCGGGGCGACGTAGCGGGACAGCCGCTCACTGGGAGGGACGTGACCGCCGACGTAGCGGGCAACCAGCTCCTCGACCCGGGCGCCGACGCCAGCCGTTGCCATATCCCTGCCCGGGCCAGCGCGGTCAAAACCCTACCGGTCACCTGCGGGGCCGGCGCAGGGTCGCCCGGGCGCGGGTGAGCGCGCGACCACAACCGATTGATTAAGTGAGTGCAGACCCTCGATCGGTGTATGAACGACGGCACGGAACTTGAGGAGTTGCAGCGTGGGACCGAGCTGGTCAAGCGCGGCTTCGCAAAGATGCAGAAAGGCGGCGTGATCATGGATGTCGTCAACGCCGAACAGGCCCGCATCGCGGAGGATGTCGGTGCGGTGGCTGTCATGAACCTCGAAGCCGTGCCTGCGGACATCCGCAAGCGTGGCGGCGTCGCGCGGATGGCCGACCCAGCCTCGCTCGATGAGATCATCGACGAGGTCTCGATCCCGGTGATGGGCAAGTCCCGCATCGGCCACACCGCCGAGGCGCGGATTCTGGAGGCCGCGGGCGCGGACATGGTCGACGAGTCCGAGGTCCTCACCCCCGCGGACGACCGCTACCACATCGACAAGCGTGACTTCACCACCCCGTTCGTCTGCGGGGCCCGGAACCTCCAGGAAGCCCTGCGCCGGGTCGACGAGGGGGCGGCGATGATCCGGACAAAGGGTGAGGCGGGGACGGGTGACGTGAACCAGGCGGTCCACCACCAGCGCAACATCAAGTCGGCGATCCGGAAGCTCGAGGGGATGTCCCACGAGGAACGCGAGAAGTGGGCCCGCGAGCACGAGGCGCCCGCCAGCCTGGTCCACGAGGCCGCCGAGCGGGCCCGGCTGCCGGTCGTCAACTTCGCCGCCGGCGGCATTGCCACGCCGGCCGACGCCGCGCTGATGATGCACCACGGCTGTGACGGTATCTTCGTCGGCTCCGGTGTCTTCGGCGCCGAGAACCCCCGGGCGATGGGGACAGCCATCGTCGAGGCTGTCAACAACTGGGACGACCCCGAGACGCTCGTGGAGATCGCCTCCAACGCCGGGCAAGGGATGTCCGGCGACGCCAACGCCGACCTCCCGGAGGAGGAGAAGCTCCAGGGCCGCGGCGTGTAATGGTCGAGATCCCCGTCACCGCGGCGGGCGAGGAGCCGCGGACGCCGGAGGAGGTGCCGGCCGAGAGCGGCGGTGACGCCCTCGACACCGACCGTCCGCCCGCCGAGGTCGTCGACGACGTCGACCGGCCGGTCCTGCTGTTCGACGGGGTCTGTAACCTCTGCAACTGGAGTGTCCGGACAGTCGTCAGGCTGGACCGGGAGGGGACGGTGCTCTTTGCCCCCCTCCAGTCCGACGTTGGTCAGGAACTCCTCTCACGGGTCGGGATGGACCCGGACTACTTCGACTCGGTCGTCCTGGTCGACGGCGACGACCACTACACGAAGTCGGCGGCTGTCCTCCAGGTCTGCCGGCTACTGGACGGGCCGGTGCCCCTGCTGTACCCACTCGTCTACCTTCCCGAGGGGCTCCGCGACGGTGCCTACGACCTCGTCGGCGAGTACCGCTACGAGGTGTTCGGCAAGCAGGAGTCGTGTCCGGTCCCCGAGGAGGACGTCCGGGAGCGGTTCTTGGAGCGGTCGCTGGCGTAGCCGTCCGCGGCCGACGGCGTCACGAGGCTGAGTCGAAACCCTCTGTGTACCGCGACCCCTACCTGTGGTATGCCAGACTTCGAGATGGAGTGGCGCGACACGCTGTTTGCGAGTTGGCCGGTCGACCCCGACCTGCTGGCACCACGCCTGCCCGACCGGCTGGCCGTCGACACGTTCGACGGTGACGCCTACCTCTCGGTCGTCCCCTTCGCGATCCGGGATATCCGTCCGGAGGGGCTACCGGCCGCTATCGGGCTGTCGACCCCCGAGTTGAACCTCCGGACCTACGTCTCCTGCGACGACGCCCCCGGCGTCTACTTCTTTAGCCTCGACGCCGACGGCCTGCTCAGCGTCGTCGGCGCCCGGCTGTTCAACCACCTCCCCTACTACTGGGCCGACATGGACTACGAGCCCGACAGGCCCGGCGGGCGGGTGCAGTTCAGAAGCCGGCGACAGACCCCGGGTTCCCGGGCGGCTCGCTTCGACGCCACATACAGCCCCGACGGCGAGCGGTTCCAGCCCGACCCTGGGAGCCTGGCACACTTCCTGGTAGAGCGGTACCGCTACTTCGCCGAGGGTCCCGACGGGGCGGTTCGCTACTCCGCCATCGAACACGACCCCTGGCAGCTCCGGCCGGCGACCTGGAGGGTCGGGACGAACACGCTGTTTCGGACCAACGGGTTCGACACGCCGGGCGGCGAGCCACACCTCGTCTACGGCGACTCACAGACGGTGTGGGCCGCGGCAACCGAGCGCTGGGAATAGTGCCGGAGGGATAGCAGCCCCCAGCTGTCCGGAGGGGAAAACCCCCAAGTTCGCCCGTCACGTCACCGCTACTATGTGGACAGCGGCTGTGCCCGCGCAATCAGTGCCCGTCGAGGTCCGGCGCTTTGTCGAGAGCGTGGGTGCGACGGAAGCCCGGGCGCTCGCGACTGCCGCGGTGGTCCTGGTCACGCTCGGGCTCACGTTCGTCGTCGCGCCGTATCTCGTCGGACTCGCCGGGCGGCTGCTGGCCCGACTCGCGCCCGGTCCCGAGGCGAACGAGACCGCCGAACTCGTCAACGACTACATCCCGACCACGGTGAGCACGGTCGTGCTCCGGGTGTTGCAGGCCGGGCTGCTCGCCGCCGCCGGGGTCACCCTGCTCGGGGTCTGGGGGCTGGTGGCACTCGCGTTCGAGATCCTCCGGCTGTTTGGGCTCTCGTTGCCCCTGCTGACGAGTCTCGCCACGACAGCCGCGCTCCTCCTGCTCGCGTACGTCACCGTCGACGTCTTCGAGGGGTCGGTCGAGCGGTACAGCCGCGGTGCCGAGCGGATCACCGACCACCAGGAGGAGGTCATCTACCGGGTCGGCAATCTCGCCATCGTTGCTGTCACCGTCGCCACCGTCCTCAGCCTCTGGGGGATCGACCTCTCGGGGCTGCTCGTCGGGGCTGGGTTCCTGGGGATCGTCGTCGGCCTGGCCGCCAGACAGACGCTCGGCTCGCTCATCGCGGGGCTCGTGTTGATGTTCTCGCGCCCGTTCACGATCGGCGACTGGGTCGAACTCGGCGACCAGGAGGGGATCGTGACAAAGATTACCGTGTTCAACACCCGGCTCGAGAACTTCGACGGCGAGTCGATCGTCATCCCGAACGACCGGGTCAGCGACAGCGCCGTCGTCAACCGCAGCGAGCGGGGCCGACTGCGGGTCCGGGTCGACGTCGGCGTGGACTACGAGACCGACCCTGAACGCGCACAGGACATCGCTGTCGGGGCCATCGACGACGTGGACGCCGTCGCGCCGACACCGCCGCCACAGGCTATCCCGAAGGCCTTCGGGGACTCCGCGGTGGTGATAGAGCTCCGGTTTTGGATCGACCGGCCCACGCCCCAGCAGAAGTGGCGAGCAACCGCCTCGGTCGTCCGGGCTGTCAAGGCTGCCTACGAGGACGAGGGGGTCAAGATCCCCTTCCCACAGCGGGAACTCTCCGGCCGGGCCGAGACCGGCGGCGTCCGCGACAGCGCGGACTCGCCGACTGTCGATGCCCCGCCGGCCGAGCCGGACGGCGGACAGCGGTGAGTGCCGGCGCAGGAATCCCGGGCCCACAGGCGCGATAACCGCCGCACTACGGGTCGGTCCGGGCCCCACGGGGAGGTCAGCCCCCGTAGACGGTCGCGCCGTCACCGATGGCAGTCTGGTAGGCCCAGGCGTCGACCCCCCGGTCCTCGAAGGCATCGAGCATCGCCACACCGACCTCGCGGCGGTCACCCTCGTGACAGGCCGCGATGACCGTCGGGCCCGCACCGCTGATCGTGACGCCGGTCGCCCCCGCCCCGAAGGCAGCCTCCCGGACGGCGTCGTAGCCGTCGATCAGTTCCGCACGCGCCGGCGTTACGACGGCGTCGTACATCCCCTTGCCGACCAGGTCGGGGTCGTCGCGGTGCATCCCGGTGGTGAGGGTGGCGGCGTTGCCAACCGTCTCGACGAGTTCGCTCACCCGCATCCCGTCCGGGACCACCCGCCGGGCGTCCCGCGTCGAGACGACGATATCGGGCAGGCAGGCGACCAGCGGGACGTCCGCGTCGACACACCGCACGCCGTCGGGGGTGGCGACAGTGAACCCCCCGAGGATCGCCGGCGCGACGTTGTCGTCGTGGGCGTCCCCGGAGACGACCGCCTCACCCTCCGCGGCGACCGGGACGAGTTCCTCGCGGGACCTGCCGCGGCTGTAGAGTTCATTCAACGCAACCGCCGCGGCGGCGGCACTGGCCGCCGAGGAGCCGAGCCCGGAGGCCGGCCGGATCCCCTTGTCGATCCGGATGTGTGCCGGGGCGTCGAGTGCCTCTGCCACGGCGCCGACGGTGTTCTTGTCGGGGTCCTCGGGGATGTACTGGCTGCCCGCCCCGGTCACGTCGATGGTCGTCCGGTCGGCCTTCTCGACGCGGACGACGTCGGCCGGACGCTCCAGGGCCACCCCGAAGACGTCGAACCCGCTGCCGAGGTTCGCGCTGGTAGCCGGCGCCCGGACGGTTAACATACCCCCGCTTTCGCGGTGGCACGCAAAAAACCACCTCTTTTACTCGGTGCAACCGCTGCACCTGCGCGAACCACGGCCTCTCGGGCTGCGGACGCCGGTGACGTGTCGCTGGCCCGGCCGTTCCCCGTCCTCGCGCGACGGGGCGCGCTCGCGGCCACGGGCCCCGTACACGACGAACGACAAGGCATATTTTCGCCTGCCCGGAAAGGGAGGCTATGATCGGCGTCGTCGGCGGGGGAATCGCGGGGCTGGCCGCGGCCCACCGGCTCCAGGAACACGGCTACGACGCGCGGGTCTTCGAGGCCAGCGAGGACCTGGGCGGACTCGCCGCCACGTACGAGACCGCCGGCGACCGGGTCGAGTCCTTCTACCACCACCTCTCGAAGTCCGAGGAGACCATCGTCGACCTCGCCGCCGAGTTGGGTGTCGACGACCGCATCGAGTGGCGCTACGGCTCCGACGGCTACTACGTCGACGGCGTTGCCCACCCGATGAACACGCCCTGGGAGATCCTCGCCTACCCACACCTCTCGCTGTACGACAAGTTCCGGCTCGGAATGCTCGTCCTCGATGTCGACGTTCGGGGTGGGGTCCCCTCCTTCGACACCTACGAGCGCCTGGCGGACTTCGAGGACGTCCCCGTGAAGGAGTTCATCCTCGAACACACCTCCCGGGGCTGTTTCGAGCGCTTCTTTCGGCCGCTCCTGGAGGCGAAGTTCGGTGACCGCTGGGAGGCGGTGAGCGCCGCGTGGCTGCTCGGCCGGGTCAAGTTCCGCGGCGAGCGTGACGTTCTCCGTGGCGAGGTGCTTGGCTACTTCGAGGGTGGGTTTGCCGTCCTGTTGGACGCGCTGGTCGAGTCGGTCGGGCGAGAGTGTATCGTCACGGGCGCCCGTGTGACCGACCTGAACCTGACCGGCGGGCGGGTCACCGCGATGACCACCCGGACGGGCGAGAGGCGGGAGACCCACGGCGTCGACGGTGTCGTCGTTGCCGCGATGCCGACGGTGCTGGAGGCGCTGACGGGCTACACCTGCGAGGTTGACTTCCAGGGGACGGTCTGCTCGGTGGTCAGTATCGAGGAGCCACTGACAGATGTCTACTGGCTCAACGTCGCCGACGAGGCGCCCTTTGGCGCGCTCGTCGAGCACACCAACTTTGTTCCGGCCGAGCGCTACGGCGGCGAGCACCTGCTGTACGCGGTGAAGTACATCCAGGACGAGGGCGACCCGCTCTGGCAGGCCGACGACGAGGGCGTCGAGGAGGCGTGGCTCGCCGGCATCGAGGACCTGTTTCCGGACTTCGACCGCGAGGCGGTCAACTGGGTCCGGACCGCGCGCAACCCCCGCACCGCCCCCATCTACGAGCGTGGGTATCTGGAGATGGTCGTTCCGTACGACCTCGCGGAGCCGGTCGCCGAGGGTGTCTACTACGCGGGGATGGCCTCCCGCGCACAGTACCCCGAGCGGTCGCTGAACGGCGGTGTTGTCGCCGGCTTCGAGTGTGCCGACCGGGTCGCCGAAGCGCCCGTCGACCCGCCGGAGCCCGGGGTCGGGGACTGATACTGCCGGCTGTCGCTTCGTGACGGTACTCGCTACCCCGGGGTGGCGAGACAGGCAGTACAGCCGGCAGTATGGGGCCGTCCGGCTCTGGGTCCGTCTGGAAGCTACTTGTGGCTGGCCGCCCAAGCGTGGGTCGTGAAGCGACGTGCCGTCCTCACCTCGCTGGGGGCCACTCTGGGCGGGCTGGCCGGCTGTGCCGCGTTACCCGGTGACGACACCGGACGGACGCTGACACCGGCGCCGGTTCCCACGGATACCGGAACGCCCGGGGTGGAGGAGGCGACCGGCGGGCGGACCGGCTGTCCCGAACTCCCGGCAGCGGCCGGCCGGTATATCTGCTCCTCGGGGCGCGGAGACGGGCTCGCGTTGCGACCGACGACCGACGCCGGGGCCGAGGGGCCTGCCGGGCGGGCGTTCACTCTGACTAACCGGGCCGAACAGGTCTTCGAGACCGGCCGTGACCGGTGGCTGCTCGCCAGGCGGGCCGACGACGGCTGGGTAACGCTTGACGCCGGCGGGACCAGCGCCGACCTGGCGCTCGCGACCGGCGGGTCGTTCACCTGGGTCGTGAACTGGGCGGCCGACGACGCGTCGGCCGGTGACGGGGCCGGCGGGTCCGGCGGCTGGCGGGCGCGTGTCGACACGCAGTTTGCGGGCGGCGCGCACGCGTTCATCGTGACAGGGTACACCGGTGACGAACTCGTGTCGGTCATGGCGACATTCTGGGTCCCCCGGCTCAGTTTCCGGACGGCAAGTGGGTCGCGGCGGCAGGGCTGACCCCCTGTGGCCTCACACTGTTGGCTGTACGTGCGTGGGGATACTCGCCACCACAGGGTGCCGCCCTCCCACGTGACGGGACAGCCGACAGTATCAGTCCGCGCCGGCCTCGTCAGCCTCGTCGGCGTCCTCGGGGTCGACGCCCGGGGCGCGGTCGACCGCCACCCCGTCGGGCTGCTCGTTACCACCGACGACCACCTCGCCGTCGTCGGTCTCGACGTAGACGTCGTCGGCGAACCCACCCTCGGCGTGGGGGTGTTCGGGGTCGTCCAGCTTTCCGGGGGTCGAGGGTGCATCGGCAACGCCCGCCGCGGGCCGGAACTCGCCCAGCGGGTCGTCGATAGTAATCCCGTGTTCCGTGAGGAAGCCGTCGTAGCGGTCGTAGTGGTCCTCGACCTCGTCCGCCGGGAACTCCATCATCTCCGTCCAGCCGTGGTTGTAGAAGTCGAAGTTGGCCTGTGCGTGGGTGATCTCGCGGGCCTCGGCCTCGGGGAGGCCTGTCTCGAGGGCTGTGACGTAGGTGTCCATCGTCGCGTCGAAGAAGTCGTTCAGGTGAGCGCGCCGCTCCTCCCGGCGAGGCTCCTCGGCACGGTCGAGAAAGACGCCGGTGTGGATGTCGACGAGTTTGTCGTTGGTGTACGCGCCAACGACCGGCATCGTCAGTGCCTTTTTTGCGGCCCAGTGGCGGACGTTCTGGCGGATCTTCATCGACGGTATCTGCGGTCGCCAGACTATTGAATTCCCCGTCCGGCGGCCGGCTCGCGACACCTCGCAAGTAGACCCGAGATGCCAATCCACATTAGGCGCGGCACCTAACCGATAGATATGTCGACGTCGCATGTCATTGTGGGCGACGGGATCGCCGGTAGCTCGGCGGCCGAGACGATCCGCGAGGAGGACCCCGACGCGGACGTCACCGTCATCACCGACGAGGGCGAGGCCCTCTACAACCGGATTCTGATAAAGGAGTTCGCCAAAGGGAAGCTGCCCGAGGCCCCTATCTCGATCCACGAGCCCGAGTGGTACGACGAGCGCGACATCGACCTCCGGCTCAACACCTACGTCACCGGCGTCGACCCCGACACACACACCCTCTCGACACACCACGGCGAGACCTACGAGTACGACAAGCTGCTGATTGCGACCGGCGGAACCCCCGCCCAACTGCCGGTCGGGAACGCGGACGCCGACGGCATTCACCACTTCTGGACCTTCCAGGACGCCCGCGGGATCCGGGAGGCCGCGGACGCGGCCGAAACCGGTGTCATCGTCGGCGCGGGCCTGCTCGGTATCGACCTCGCGGCGGTCTGTGCCGCACAGACCGTCGACGCCCACTACCTGATGCGGGGGAACCGCTGGTGGCGCTATGCCCTCTCGCTCGAGGGTGCGGAGATCATCCACGACGCCCTGGAGGAGAACGGTGTCACCCCCGTCTTCGACTCCGGTGTCGACCACTTCGAGGTGGACGACGACGGCCGCGTCACGGGGGCGGTCGACCCCAACGGCGACCGCTACGACAGCGAGTTCTGTGGCGTCGCGATCGGCCTCGAGTTCAACACCGAGTGGCTCCGCGGGACCGGCATCGAGACTGACGACGGTGTTGTCGTCGACGAGTACATGCAGACGGGTGTGGAGGATATCTACGCCGCCGGCGATATCACCCAGTTTTACGACTCGATCCTGGGTGAACACGGCCAGAACGGCTCCTGGGGCTCGGCAAAGGAGCAGGGCGCCGTCGCGGCGAGAAATATGGTTGCAGACGCCGACGAGGAGGCGTTTCGCTGGGTGTCCTCGTACTCGATGACACACTTTGACTTTCCGTTTCTCTCCTTTGGGCACCCGACAGTCGGCGACGACTCCGCCGAGCGCAGGTACTCCGACACCGAGTGGCGCCGCCTCGCGTTCAAAAACGGCAGGATCGTCGGCGGGGTCCTCATCGGCGACCTCTCTCAGCAACAGACCTACAAGCAACTCATCCGCGAGGAGCGGGAGGTTGCCGACCAGAAGGACCTGTTACTCGAGGAGGACGTCGACCTCGACAAGCTGGACGCGGCGCCACAGGCTGAAGCCGAGTAGGGTCGCCCCGCAACAGCGGGTACACAGCCTCGCCCGCCGGTGTTGAGACCGACGGTCTTTTTCCGACCGCTACCCACCCACAGGTATGAACGGGAGCGGCGACATGACGCTCGCCTTCGACCTGACGGCGCTCCAGGGGCTCGCGAAGCCGGACGCTGTCTTCACCGACGCCCGCCAGTGGAGCGAGTACGTCGGCGTCATCTCCGAGCGGCCGACGTACGTCGTGACGAACTTCACCCGCAAACACCGGATCCGTCAGGACTTTTTCTCCGGTCCGCGGGGCCGCGAGGAGAGTCTCGCGAACGTCAAAGACCAGTTCGGGACGGACCGCTACGTCTACGTCGGGACGGGCGGGGCGGACCGTGACCTCGCCGAGACAGCCGGCTGGGAGTATCTCGGCGTCGAGGCGGCCGCGGAGGCGGCCGACTGGGAGCTCGGCGAGCCGGACCCGCCGGACGCACAGGTGACTGACGCCGACGACGACGGCCGCGACGACTGGCCCTGAGCGGGTCGCCGGGCCGGTTACACCGGAGCCAGGGGTATCAGCCCGTTCCGCGGTCTTTATTCCTGGGACACCCGAAACGGGGTTATGGCAGAGCCCGGCGTGCCCGGCGGCGCGGCCGAGTCACTCGACCTCCCCTGTGGACGGACACTGAGTGTCCGTGACATCGACATCGGGGTCCGGGAGTTCGACTGTCGCTGCGGTGCCGACCACGCCGTCGTGACCGACGCCCACCCGCTGGCCCGGTTTGTCCCGGAGTCGATCGTCGACGTCCTCCGGGCGACTGTCGACACCGCCGACGAGTTCGAGGAGTTTGCCACCCCACACGTGATGGGGATGGTCGTCGAGGAGTTCCCCGAACAGGTGGTCAGCGCTGACACCTCCGGCGACGGGCAGGTGGGATACGCGCTGGTGTGGGTGGCGGACTTCGAGGCCCACCGGCTCCACGAGATTGTCGTGGAGTTGCTGGTCGAGTTGATGGAACACGCCGTCAGCCACGCCGAGGACGGCTCGGCGATGTCCGAGTTCGAGCGCCGGATGCAGGAGTTCGACGTCGAGGCCTTCGTCGAACGCTACCGCGCCGAACGGGAGTTCGAGTCCGAACACGACACCGCGTTGTGAGCCCCACCCACCCCGAAGGAGTATATAGATGTTGTTCGGGTATATAGACGCGGCCCCGGTCTCTGTATGACAGGCGCGGACGGGTGCGTGACGGTACCGTCCTGCGGTTCCGACCGGGCCGGCGTCCGACGCCTGTCTGACGCCGTTTAATGTATGTGTAGCTCTATAAACGGGTATGCGGATTCGCCGTGGCGACTACGAGCGTATCCGGTCGGTCCTGGAGCAGGCTGACCCCGAGGAGCCGCTGACGGCACGGGAGATTCTCCAGGTTCTCAAGGACCACGGCGAGGAGTTCGACAGCGCCCACCGGGTGGCCACCGTCCTCGGCCGGCGTGCCGAGACCGGCGAGGTCGAGGTCATCCGTGACCAGCCGTACCGCTACTGCTTTGCCGACAGGAACAACTGATACTGCCGGCTGTCCCATCACGGGAGAACTCGACACCCCGAGGTGCCGGGTGTCTCCGCGTACGTACAGCCAACAGTATGAGTCGCCGCCCGTCCGTTCCGGAGCCTGCCGTGTGCCGACCCGAGCTAATATTTGACCCCTCGCACTGGTTTTGCCCCCGTGCGAGTGAGTGGTCTGTCAGCTACCCACCCGT
>CAZQZE010000063.1:0-11080 GCA_964597715.1 uncultured Halobacteriales archaeon | reverse complement strand
TCGACCACACTGCTGTCGTGCGGTCGAGTGTGCAGCGACTTTCAAGACCGGCTATAGCTCGGACCCCTGCGCGAACGAGAGTAACAATCAGGGCTCTCAAATGAGCAATTCCGGCGAAAACGATACTGCGCCGGGATCAAAAAAACGGTCCCAACGGAATCGACAGTGTGTCTGGCGGAGTGAGAGTCGGCCAGAACAAAGCCAGCGCGTCGGCGGGTTACCGTTGACGGCGACACGTATCGCGTCGGGGGTGAGATGTGGTGCCTACCCTACCGCCACAGCCGGTCCGGCACGCCCGGGTCGTGTGACCGGAATTATCGCGACCACCAACAGAGCCGAGTGACCGGGAGCGTGAAACAGCGCAGTCACGCCCAGCAGTCCGAGGGGCTTGTCGATGACATCCGGCACTGCTACGCCAACGACGAGCCACAGCGGGGAGAGTCGAACAACTCGCGAGAGCAGTCCCGCGGCCACGGGATGTGTCGGGAACAGTACACCGGTGATTCGTAGTCGAGAAGGAGATCAGTGCGCACTACCTAGCCGGCCGGTCGCATACAGATGATCCCGGGTGAACACAGCGAGCGAAGGGGCAAGCACCACTGGTGCAGCAGTGTAGACGAGCACTGTTGGGACTGCCGGGACGAGCGCGATGGTGACGAACACCATCTGGACGCCCGCGAGATACTTTCCGAGGTCGCTGTCCGGTAAGGGGTGGACTGTCCTGCCACGCCAGCAGCGGAGTCGCACCGCCCCGACAAATGCATATCTGGCTGCCGAGAGAGACAGGTAGTATACCGGCAGGGCACCCCACAGGACTGCGACGAGCGGGGCGGCGACAAAGCCGAAGGTATCAAACGCCATATCCAGGCGCTTTCCCAGCGTCGTTTCCTCACCGACTGTCTGTGCAACTGCTCCATCGACCTTGTCCAAGACGACTCCTGTCCCATAACACACTGCGGGGACCCAGGCAAGTGCTGTCTCGGCCGGGACGACGACAAACCCCGCGACAACGGCGTACAGCACTCCTCGCAGGAGCGTGATGGTGTTCGCCAGCCCGAACACAGTATTACCGAGAGTCACGAGCGTGTTCGCACTGAGGCTGTAACTCACGTACCAGAGCTGGCCCGCCCAGCACGTGCCGGCGACGACAGCAGGATGTACAATAGCACTTTGCAGTTGTTCCGCGGGAAGCAACGGGAACAGGACCACTGTAAGCGCGATAGCGGCAATCAGTGGCAGCCCCGCTTGCACCACAGACTGCACTGGTGTCAGCTCTAACTGTGTCCCCACTTCAGACACCCCCATAGGTCGCGTGGGTCAGCAAACAGGCCACTCGCAACTGACCGGTGACAGCGAGTACTCGCACCGGTGGCTATTGCGATTCGTCCCACAGGAGTACGACTAATGCGGCGATGAGCACCACCTGTGCGACCTTGTCGATGGCCCCGAGCGTTCCGATATCGCCGGGGAACGATTTGCCGCCGCCCGTGAAATTGATTATGTACCACAGTACGATCTGTCCGAGTGTAAACGGAATCCCAAGGGCGTACACCGCACGACGGCGAACGTTGACGAGAACGAGGACGATGGCTCCGACAAAGCCCAGTCCTGCAAGAACGAAACTGATCCCTAATCCGCTCGGAAAAAACCGAACGCCAAGCAGGAGGTGAATTGCTGCGCTGACGGCTGCTCCAGCGATACCGACCCAGTGGAGCGCACCCAACGACCCGATTTGCGGCGATAGCCTCTGCCGCGCCGTTGTTGCCATACCGGCGCTACGTTCTATATGTAAATATATGTTATCGCTTGAATATCGGGTCTGTGAGCGACGACAGGTGACATCCTCGCCCGTCGTAAACGACGGGGCTTCCATCACAGATGGAACACCCAGTCACAGACTGGGTTGCGGTTTCAGGACCGATTCTTCAGAAGTCGGTGGGTCGGGGTTCGACCCTCGTTCGGGGGCGTCCTGTGGCCTTGCCACGGAGGCTCCCATCCCACGGAATGTCATCGTTTGCCGGTTTCAGTGGCGACCTCTCACTCCGTGGGTTGTGTTTGTATGAACGAGCCCGGAAAATATAAAAACGCCGTTTGTACGCGATTCACGCCCGCCGTGAACGGCGGGATTCTCTCACTGTTAGAGGATAGTCGCCAGCTGTCGTTGGCTCCTCCAGGGAGGGGCTTTCTGTCTCTCCGACAGCACTTGCAGATAGCTCACGGATGGCGTTCGTGGCCATAGCGGCCCCAGTCTCCACAGGCGTCAACGAGAGCGAAGCTCTCGTTTGCACAGCAGGACCGCTCTGGGACCCTGGGGACGCTGCTTCGGAGTGACCCACTCGTAGCTTGGATACGCTGCGTTCCCGGACGTTCAACGCGGCGTTGTAATCGCGCTCGGCTTCTAGCCCAAGACTCGGACGTGGGTGTTCTCGGGCGGTGTTAATTGACACCCGGACCGGTCTGACGGGGACGGGAGCTGTTCGGAGTCAGTCCTGTCCGTGCTCGGTTCCCGTGCTGACCGTTTCGTTTCGTTCCCGACCCGTCGCCCGGACGATAGACCGGCGGGCAAGCCACACAGACCCAACGGCGAGGCAGAGTCCGGCGGCGACATCCGTGAGCCAGTGGATGCCAAGATACACCGTCGAAACAACGATGCTCGCCGTCAGCACCGTCGTGAGCAGGAGCCATCGGGGGAACTCTCTCCGTGAGAGTACGGCGACGACGAGCACGGTCACTGTCAGAGACGTGTGCAGGGAGGGAAAGACGTTTTGCGGGGAGTTTACCTGTCCCGTCAGCAGGGTGAAATATGGAAAGAGTTCTTGAATGACTCCCTGGGCGCTCGACGAGGCAATCCGGGGACCGCGTGCGATGACGAGCGTATAGAGGATGGTCGCAACGGCGTAGTTGATCGTGTACGCGACGAGTACCGTCTTGAGATGGCGGAGTGAGTCGGCAAACAGGTACAGTACAAGCGGGCCGATGACAACGAGCGCGTAGCCGAACATATAGACGAACGCGAAATACGGTGCTGCAATATCCGGAATTGCCGCCTGCACCTGGGCGGGGAGGTCGCCCTCGACTGCGTAAAGTAACCCCGTCACTTGGTAGCCGATAGCATCTGAGAGCGCCCAGAACTGCTCTCTGAACACTATCCTCACACCGAACACCGCTACGAGCAAGACAGCGTACGGAGACACCGCCCGCACCCGACGACTCAGTGATTCCCGACTGTTACTCGAATTCCGGAGCCGTCCGGGGCCCACACAGACGAGCAGCGAAACGAGGAGGAGCACAGCGACGACGGCGGCAAACGCACCGGCGACGACGACTACCCGCGGTAGTATCATCTATGTTCGTCTATATACTGTGTCGATTGATAAAAGTCCGTGTTGCTCCGCGCCGTCGGCGTTCGTCTTGCGAGCATCCATGACACCAATATCCCCCTCGAATCGTTCGGGTGGGCCGGGGTGCTGAAGGTTGGCCCGTCGAGCCGACGACCCCCAGATAGCCCCGCACTGCCGGTGTATCGTTACTACTCGCTGTCACTTCTTTTTTCATCTCGGTCGTCGTCGGAAGCGGTCCGGCCCACACGGCCGGCAAGTTCCAGTGCGCTCACACCTGCCACGTGCGTTTATCCCTAACTATTAGCACGTATCGGGTGTTGTCAGAAGCGTAGAATTATTCACACAGGGTTTGATTATCCATGGACAGCGTCTAAAACCGGGACGCGCTGTCCGTCTCGCACTGGCCCAGTTGGTAATTCTCCGATAGAAACGGCCGTTTCACCGTCTTCGGTAAGAGCCAGCCTGTGTTTACCAGTCAGCAGGGGGTCAACAGCTATGCGTCGTTGGTCTCTTGCCGACGCTTTTTGCTCTTCTCTGTCTTACTCACACTGTTGGCTGTACGTACGCGGAAATACTCGACACCCCGGGGTGCCGTTTCTCCAGTATGGGACAGCCGGCAGTATCACAAGCCCACAGTGAACAACCCGTCACCCCAGCCGGACGTATCCGTACTCAACGCATTTAGGGGACAACGGTGTATTTTTCCTCGAGATGCAATTCTGTGACGAATGCGGTTCCATGATGAAAAAGCAGGGTGGCGTGATGGTCTGCGATAGCTGCGGACACAGTGAAACGCAGCAAGGAGACGCAGAGGAGTTCATCACCACGACCGAGCAGACGGGCGATGAGTTAATCGAGACGGAGGAGGGTGCGAACTTCGAAGGGAAACCGACGGACGACAGCGTCACCTGCGACGAGTGTGGGAACGGTACAGCCTGGTACACAATCAAACAGACGGGGTCTGCCGATGAACCGCCGACCCGATTCTTCAAGTGCACCGAGTGCGGTAATCGCTGGCGAGAATATAACTGAATCACCGCTTCAACTCCAGCCGTCGCAAGTTCGGACCGCATCTCTCAAACAGGAGCACGCGTCCTCACATTTGACCGCGGATTGCGTACGCTCATACGGTACCGACAGTCGAGGAGGCGGGTCGGCAGTTCGTCGGCGGAGCCGGTCTGTTTGGTCGTGTACCACGTCACGCCGTGGTCACAGTCCCCACACGTCACGTCCTCGGGGGTTGGTTTGCCCTCGACGTTTGCCCCTTCCTCGGTCTCGGTCAGGTCCCCGCCGCCTTGCTCCTCGGCCGTGTTCTCGTCTCTCAGCGCCGTTGTCTCATACGAGGAACAGACCGTCTCGCCCCTGTCGCCGTGCATCACGGAGCCACAGTCATCACAGAACAGGACCATCGTACCGGGCCTTGACCGCCCCGGACATACCTGTGTGCGGACACCGGCTCCGTGGGACCTGCGGCAGGGGTCGCCCCCGACGGGACCAAACTACAAGGTCACCCCGAACCGATTCACCGGTATGGAAATCGAGTGTGCGTTCTTCGGTCCGTTTCGGGACGAGGTGGGTGAGAAGACTGTCCGCTGGGAGACTACCGCCGAAACGGTCGGCGAGTTGGTTACGGAGATAGAGGCGGCCTATCCGGGTCTCGAGGGGCGCTTACTGGACGAGGACGGCGTCGTCCCGGAGATATCGGTGACGTTGAACGACACGCACGTCCAGTACATAGACGGCAGCGAGACCCCCATATCCGACGGAGACACGCTCCGGCTGACGCCGGCCGTCTACGGCGGGTGAGGTCAGTCGTCGGCCGACGCGGGCGCGGATGTCGACGTGAACCAGTCGTCGGGAACCGTTCCGTCGTCGCGATACCCGCGGATGTCGTAGTACTCCTCGATTGAGGCCGCAAGGTCCGGGATGTCGTCGCCGTAGGGCAGCCAGTCGTCCTCGGAGTCCCTGCCACGCTTGTTGTTGAAGTGTCGTTCCCGCTCGACGACACTCGCCCCAACCTCGAGGAGGTCCTCGTAGTCGGCGTCAAACAGCGTCTCGTAGGCGCCCTCGTCGATGTAGCCCTCCGAGAAGGCACACACGATGGCGGTATCACGGAAGGCACAGTAGTTCTCGCGCTGGATGACCGTCTCGGCTTTGTCTTCCGTCCCTTGCGGGTTGAGTTGGCCCTCGTACTCGACACCCTGCATCTGTGCGTACATGTGGTCGGCCCCACGGCCGGCGACCGCGTATTGCAGCGCCAACCCGTGGAGGACCCGCCCGTCGTGGGCGGCAAACTCCATCCCTTTGACCGTCATGTTCTCGACGCCCAACTCGTCGTGAGCCCTGTGGACACCCTCCGCCAGCGTGTCACCGACCCCCTCACGCTTTGCGATCTTCTCGGTGACCTCCCGGGCGAGTTCGGCGTTGCCGAACTCGTCCTCGCTCGCGAGGTACGCGGCAACCGCAACCCCCGCAGAGATGGTGTCCATCCCGAGTTCGTCACAGAGTTCGTTGGCCTTCATCACGTCGAGCATGTTGCCGACACCCTGACTCGAGCCAAACGAGTAGACCGTCTCGAACTCCGGCCCCTCGGTCTCGAAGCCTGTCTCCTCGTCTCGGGTGGGCAGTTTGCAGGCAAAGGCACACGCCGAGCAGGCCCCTTTCTTGTACTTTTTCTCCTCGACCGCGTTGCCGCCGATGTTCTCGACGTCCTCGAACTCCATCTCCGAGAAGTACCGTGTCGGCAGCGAGAAGTTGTCGTTGATGAACTCGGTGTATCCGGTCGTCCCCTGCTGTTTCATCATGTCGTCGGTCGTCGCGGCCGTCCGGTGGATCTCGCTCGCGGCCTCTGCCGGGACCTCCACGTCCGGCGGTGAGTCACCCTCGAAGGTGACACACTTGACGTTCTTCGAGCCGAGCACTGCCCCCAGCCCGCCGCGGCCAAAGGCACGGGAGTCAAAGGTCATCACGCTCGCAAAGCGGACCTGATTCTCGCCGGCCGGACCGACCGCCATACAGTGCTCCGGCCCGAGGCCGTGTTCGGCCTCCATGTGGTCGCTGACCGCCGACACCTCGGCGCCCTCGAGTTCGGGAACCGCCTCGAATTCGACGCCCTCGTCGGTGACGTGCACGGCCAGGAGGTCGTCGCTCGCGCCGGCCAGTTCGAGGACGCTGATCCCCGCGTCCGCGAAGTGCCGGGACATGTAGCCACCGGCGTTGGTCGAGGCAAGCCCGTCGGTCAGCGGCGAGAGGCTGGTCATATTCATCCGGCCGGTGAAGCTCATCTGTGAGAGCTGTAACGGTCCGGTCGAGACGTACGCCCGGTTCTCCGGTCCGAACGGGTCGGCGTCGAAGGGGATCCGGTCGTGTGCGAGGTGTGTCGCGGTCGCCCGTCCGCCCACCGTCTCCTCGAGCAGGCCGGAGATGTCGACCCGCTCGGCCGTCCGGTTGCCGACATCCACTGTGAGAAGCGGCCCTTGTGCGTGAAGCATACTCACACTGTTGAACGAACGGCCTAAAGAGGTTTTGGGAACACCGGGGTCCCCTCCCCGGGGCAGGCCGGCTCAGTCCTCGTCTCGGATGGCGCGTCGCTCCTCGACGATTGGGCAGTTCAGGAGCCGGACCGTCTCCATGTCAAGAAACTCGACGATCTCGGTGCCCTCGTGGGTACAGGAGACCGCCGGTGGCTCGGAGAACCACTCGCAGTTCTCGCAGTAGCTGTGTTTCGACACCTCGGCGTAGCGGCGCTCCGACCCGTCACCGGCCTCCTCGGTCGTCGCGAGGTCCGCCCACGCCTCGTCGGGGTCGATGTCATCGGCCCCCCGTTGCCGGAAGACGTCGTCCTCGAACGGGTCCCCACGTGGGTCCGGGTCGTCGAACGGGTCCTCGGCCCCCTCCCCCTCCCCCGACCCCGGGGACACGCGCCCCTCGGGCGCGTCGGGGGCCGTGTCGCCCTCACCCGCCTCGCGGGGCTCACTCGTTGACACCTCCGAGAGGGACCGCCACGCGCCTGCGTCATCCGTTGGCCTGTCGTCACCGGACCCTGCCGCCTCGGACTGTGGCTCGTGGTCGTCCCCGCGTCCGTCGGCGGGGGGTTCTGCCTCGTCTCGTGGGGCTCCGAGCCCCTCGAAGGGGTCGCCGGTCCGGTCGGCCACAGCGTCGGCGAACAGGTCCGGGTCGGCGTCGTCCGCGGTGTCCTCCGGTGAGTCATCCTGGCTCCCGTCGTCGCGGCGGTCGCCGGGGTCGGGCGGGTCGTCACTCATCGTCCGCACCGGACTCGAGTTGCGAGGCGACGAGCAGTTGTGGCTTGGAGAAGAGACCGCTTGCCCCCTCGACGTCGGTGACGGTCGCCTCGCAGTGTGGACAGCGTGGGTCGGTCAACAGCGCGATGTCGACGCCGTTCCCGCAGTTCTCGCACCTGGCCCGGTCGACGTCGGCCTCGGCGGCCGCACGCTTGACACGGTCGACGGCCGCCGGACCGGTGTCGGTCTCTACGCTGTCCTGCAGGTCCCTGACGGTCCACGCAACCGTCCGGAGTCGTTCCTGGACCGTGTCGAACTCCGTCTCCAGTTCCTCGAGTGCCGTCTCCTGCTCGGGGAGCGTGGCGTCGAGGCGGTCGGTCAGGCGCGCCACCTCCTCCTGGAGGTCGTCGACGTGCTTGCCGAGTGCGACGAGTCGCTCGAACTCCTCGTGGTCGTGGTCGGCGGGGGCCCTCGCGTCGGCCTCCTGTTTGACCTGGATCACCCGCTCGCGGACGTCCTCGAGTTTCTCCTGGAACTCGTCCTGTGTGCCGTTGACCCGGGTCTCCAGGCGCCGCTCGACAGCCTCGGTGGCGTCCTCGACGCGGGACTCGACCGCTGCTTCGACGCGCTCGTCGCTCGGCGGGCCGAACTCGAACTCCTCGGCGTCGAGGTCGCCGTCGAGTTCGACCGTCGCGCGATAGGAGGCGACCATCTGGACGAGGACGGTCTCGGGGTCTACCCCCAGCTCCCGGGCTTGCGTGCCGAGCCAACTGTCGAGGTCCGACGGGAGGCGGACCGTCACCGTCTCTGTCGACTCACTCGCCATCACTCACCCTAGTCAAACGAGCCAGTTAAGGGTTTGCCGTCGGCCTCAGCCCGAGTACCCGGCTGTTACGGCAGGGCGTAGTCTCCGGCTACCCGGTCTAAACGGAGGCGGCTCGCCGTGTCGGACACTCCCCAGGCGGGGACCCAACCCGCGCTGCACCGTTCGGGTGTTCGGCGGCCGTCAGCGGATCTTGCGGACGTCGCTGATATCGAAGCCGGCGTCGCCGAGTTCGGCCTCGAACTGGACGATATTCTCCTCCTCGATCTGCGAGAGGACACCCCGGAACTGCTTGACGACGAGCGTCCGAGCACGGGTGGAGCCGCCCGTCTCCCACTGGAACCGTAGCGTCCCGCTACAGGCCTCCATCAGCTGGCCCAGCTCCACGTCGGTGAGGGTCTCGTGGTTGACGTGCAACAGGATGAGCCCCTGCCACTCGTGGGCGGCCTTCTGGAGCCCGGAGAGCAGGTATGTGATGTCCGACCACGACAGGGTCTCGCCGACGGCCCCGACCAGGTCCGAGAGCGAGTCGACGACCACCAGGCTGTTCGGCGCCCGCTCGCTCAGGGCGTTTCCAAACGCGCTCAGCAGTTCCTCACGGTCCTCGTGGCGTTTTCGGAGGTTCGTTATCTCCGGCGTCTCCTCGGCGTACCAGCCCCGTGGCACCGGGCTGACGTGGAAGTACGGCCGGGACAGCGACTCGAACTGTACCGGCTCCAGCCCCGTCTCCGCGATCTCGGTGTCCATCGACATCCCGACCTCCTCGCGGAGCTGGTCCTCCGCCCCGGTAAAGGAGATGTAGTGGACCTCCTCGGGGAGTTTCGCGCCGTCGGGAACCTCGCCGTAGTGCAGGTCGAACAGGTCCTCGCCGGCCCGCGCAAGCCCGTTCATCACGGCACTCGTGTAGAGGAACTCCCGGGAGCCCGCGCCCGCCTCCCCGGCGAGCAGGACGACACTCCCCGGCGGCGCGCCGCCGCCGACGAGTTCGTCGAGGCGGTCGATCCCGAACGGGATACGGTCCATATTCCGTGAACGGGTCGAGCCGATTAAAGCCCCCCGGCCGGACGTGGCGCACGCGGCCGACACACGGCACTCCCAAGCCCCCTCGCTCCGGGCGGCTCACTCGCTGCGGCTGGCACCGGTCATTCGCGGCCCGGCGAGCCGGACGCGGCCCTCGGTACCGGCAACGTCGAGCGCCGCCTCGCCGGCCGCCCGTGCCGCCGCGGCGTCGTCGGCGTGGGTGACGCCGTAGACCGTCGGCCCCCAGGAGGACTGGCCGGCCCCCCGTATCGCGGGGTCGTCGCCGAGTGCGTCGACGAGCGTGCCGGCCGGTGGCCGGTAGACCCCGCCCTGTTCGTCGGCGTACCAGGCCCCGTTGAGCCGGCCCAGCCGGACGACCGCTCGCCCGAACGCCGACAGGTCCCCCTCGGCGACTGCCGGCAACAGCCGCCGGGTCAACAGCCCCGCGATGTCGTCTGCCGTCCCCGGGTCCGCGCGCTCGACCGCCGCCCGCATGCTCGCGTCCTCGGCGTCCCCGTGCCGGCCGGCCTCGACGGCAGGCGTTACCAACAGGAACCGCCAGTCCGCAGGCACCTCGCGCTGGACGACCGGCGCGGGGACCGTCCACGCGCCGCGGGCCGGCGGCGCGGTTGTGAACCGCTCTGTGGGGTGGCCGGCGTCGACGACGAACCCCCCGCTCTCGAAGGTTGCGACACCGACGCCGCTTCGGCCGCCCCGGCCGAGGGCGGGGGCGGCCCTCCGCACATCGACGGCGATATCGTGTGCGCCCGCGACAGCCACCAGCGTCGCAAGTGCAAACTGTGTCCCGCTGCCGAGGCCGACGTGGCGCGCAAACGCCTCCTCGAGGGTTACCCGCACGCCCTCGAGGTCGTGGCCGCGCTCGCGCAGCAGGGAGACGGCGTCGGCGGTAACCTCCCCGAGGGCGTCGGGAGCGACCACGTCGGTGTCGGGCGTCGCCGAGACGACCGCGCGTGGCTCGTCGAGCGCCACGCCCACACCACCGTACAGGCGTTCGTGGGCCAGCGCGAGGTTCTGGAAGCCAAAGTGCAGCCGCGCCCCGGTCTCGACGGTTGCCATGTCCGAGGTTACGGCGCCGGTCGTATCAACCCCCCGACCCCCGGGACGGGGCGCGCGTACCCGGGGGTGATGGACCACCGGCTGTCGCCCGTGGGACCGACAGCCGGACTTAAGTCCACCCGGCGCCAGTGCCGGAGTATGAGCAAGCAGCGCCCCAGCCGGGTCGAGAGCGACTCGATGGAGTACGACAAGGACCCGGAGTTGCCGAGCAACGAGGTGACCCAGGGCGCCGAGCGCGCGCCCCACCGCGCGATGTTCCGGGCCATGGGTTACGACGACGAGGACCTCTCCTCGCCGATGATAGGGGTCGCCAACCCCGCGGCCGACATCACCCCCTGTAACGTCCACCTCGAGGATGTCGCCGACGCCGCCTACCAGGGGATCGACGGCGCCGAGGGGATGCCAATCGAGTTCGGCACGATCACCATCTCCGACGCCATCTCGATGGGGACCGAGGGGATGAAGGCCTCGCTCATCTCCCGGGAGGTGATCGCCGACTCCGTCGAACTCGTCGCCTTCGGCGAGCGGATGGACGGGCTCGTGACGATCGGCGGCTGTGACAAGAACATGCCGGGGAT
>CAZQZE010000062.1:0-11152 GCA_964597715.1 uncultured Halobacteriales archaeon | reverse complement strand
GCCCAGTTCCCCTCGACACTCTCCCCGTCGGGGTCGGCCCCACAGCCGCGCGTCCCGGTCAGGTGCCACGTGCCGCTCTGCCCGTTTTTGCGAGCCCGCATATCCGGGCGTCGGGCCGGCACCACGAGAGCCTGACGGATACCGTGTGTGACGCCGTGCGCCCGGCCCGTGCGCGGCGAGACTGTCACGGCGATTCTGCGGCCCGCGGGGGGAGCGGAAAGCGGGCGGGTGGTCGGCAGACACGGCCCTACTCCCCGAACAGCCGGTCGAACTCGGCGGTGCTGTCGTCGGTCCCGGCGAGGATGGCCTCGTCGCCGTCCCGGAACTCGAAGGTCGCGGGGTCGAAGTCGGTGAGCGTCTCGCCCGCTCTGTGGACGGCGATGACTGTGCTCCCGGTCCGTGACCGGACCTCCGCGTCGGCGACTGTCGTCCCGACCAGCCCCGTCGCCGGGCGGCGGACGACGCGTATCTGTTTACTGTAGGAGAGGACGTCCTCGTCCTCGAGGACCGTCGAGACTAGCATCCGCCCGCTGGTGGTGGCGAGCGACTGGACGTAGTCCGCGCCGGCCCGGTAGAGTTTCTGGATGTTTGCCTGCTCGTTGGCGCGGACGACCACCTGGACGTCGGGGTTGAGTTCCTTTGCGATCAGTGTCGACAGCGTCGCCGCGGTGTCGTCGGCGACCATCAGCAACAGCGCCGAGGCGTCCTCGATCCCGGCCTCGGACAGCACGTCGGGGTCGCGGGCGTCCCCGACGACGTCGACGTCCGGCTTGTCCTCGCTGTCGAGGACAGTCACCTCCGAACTGGTCCCGGCGAGTGCCTCGTGGGCGGCCTGCCCGGAGTCGCCGTGGCCGGCGACAGTCACCTGCTGTGGGGAGAGCGTCCGAACGGTCGAGGCCGTCGCCTCGCGGAGGGCCGCCAGCCGGTCGGGGTCGCCGGCTGCGAGCAGCCGGGTCCCCGCCGCGAGGTCGGTGTCGGGGTCGACCGGCGCCTCGAACTCGTTGCCGACCCACGCCCCGAGGACGTCCACCCCGAACCGCTCGCGGAGTCTGGCCTCGCTGAAGCTGTGCCGGCAGAGTTCACTCCCCGCCTCGACCGTGAGTTCGACGAGTTCGAGGGCGTCGCCGATAACGACACCGTCGTCGACGCTGGTTGTCACCGCGGTGGGGAGTTCGGCAGCCAGGCTCTCGCCCAGGAGCTGTCGCGGGGACAGCACGGCGTCGGCGCCGGCGACACTGTGGTACCGGGCGAGTTCGGCGTCCGCGACGAGCGTCACCACCTGCGCGTCCGGGGCGACGTCGAGCGCCGCGAGCACGATACTCGCGTTCGCGTCGTCGGCGGCGTCCGCGACGACCGCGTGTGCCGTCTCGGCCCCCGCACGCTCCAGTGCGTCCGTGGATTCGGGGTCGCCGTGGATGACACTGTAGTCGTCCTCGTGAAGCCGCTGTGCCCGCGCCTCGTCGGCCTCGACGAGGACGTAGGGCTGGTCTCTGGCGGCCAGCTCCGAGAGGAAGGCGTCAGTCCGGGGGGTGTGAGCGCAGACGACGACGTGGTCCTCCCGGTCGGGGAGGCTCGCGGGTGGCGTCGGTGAGAGCGTATCCCGGAGCCAGGGCACCGCAAAGACGTCGACGGCGGTGAGGATGAGCCCGATACCGGTGAGTTGCATCAGGACCACGAGGACGTTCATCTGTGGCGTCTGCCAGGGCGCATCCTCGCCGTAGCCGGTCGTCGTGAAGCTCTGGACGACGACCTCGAGGGACTGGTACAGCGGCTGTGGCCGCCCCTCCCAGACTGCCATCCCGGCGCTGTAGACGAGTGTCAGAACGGCAGTCGCGGCGGCGACCAGCGCGAGGTAGTAGGCGGTCCGGCGCTTGAGCACGGGCATACCGGGACGTGACGCCGGCTCATCTTGACTGTCCGGGGTCGGTGGCGGACGGTCAGGCCGGCCGCTCAGACCGGGACGTCGGGGGTTTCGAACGCGCCCTCGTCGCCCGCAGGCTCGTGTTGCTCGATGGCCGCCCGGACGACCTCGAAGACGCCGTGTTTGTCCCAGCGGGCGGTGTTCAGGTGGAGGTCGTAGAACTCCCGGTTGTCGATGTCGAGGTCGTAGTAGGCGTCGTACCGGTGTGCCTCACCCACCTCGCGAACCTGCATCTCGGCGACGGTCTCCTCGCGGTCGCTCACGCGCTGCTTGCGGACCTCGTCGGGGGCGTCGAGCCGGATACGCAGGTCCGCACGGCTGCCAGCCAGCCAGCCCGCCAGGCGGGACTCGAGGATACAGGGTTTGTTCGACGCGCCCCACTCCTCGGCGATGTTGCGGAGCCGCCTGTCGAGCGCGCGGTCGAGGTCGGCTGACTCCTGGGCTTTTGCGCTGAGCTGGGTGAGGGTCAGCCCGCGGTCGTCGGCCAGCTCCCGGAAGACGTCGCCGCCGGAGATGTACGGACAGCCGACCGCGTCCGCGAGCTGCGAACACAGCGTCGTCGCGCCACACCCGGGTGGCCCGGAGACGGTGATGAATAGATTCGTGTCAATCGATGCCGTCGGCCGATTCCCAGCCCGACTCATACCCCATCTGCCGTCCAGTGACACAAAAGCGGTCCTATTTCGGCCCGCCCCGTCTGTCCTGGCGGTTTATGTCGGTGGCGCGCCAACCCGGTCGTATGACCGAGACCGAACAACGGCCGCTGGTCCGCCACAGCGAGGATATCGAGGCCGAACCGGTCGACGCCGCCGACGGCCTCACGAAGGCCGTGCTGGTCGGCGAGGAACACGGTGCACCGAACGTTGCCGTTCGCGAGTTCCGGCTCGCGCCCGGGGGGACTGTCCCCCGGCACACAAACGAGGTCGAACACGAACAGTACGTCCTGCGGGGCGAGTACGTCGTCGGGGTCAGCGATGCGCCGAAAGCCCGTCGAAGCGACGGCAAACCTCCCGGCGACGAGGAGTACACCGTCGGGCCGGGCGATGCGGTCCACATCCCGGCCGGTGCGGTCCACTGGTACCGCAACGAGGGGACGGAGCCGGGTGTGTTCATCTGCGCGGTCCCGACCGGCGACGACGCGATCCGGGTTGTCGACGACGGTCCGGGGCACTGAAATAAGACGGTCCCCTACCGGGGGACGTGTCACAGCAGGTCGGACGCGTCGACACCGTCTTTCTCCACGAGGACGGCGAGGAGTTCCGGGTCGTCGCCAGCCGCGAGCACGACCGGGTCCTCCAGGGCCGGCTCGAGGTCACCGAGCGCGACGCCGGCCCACGGCCGGCCCGGCTCCGGGTCACCGACGGGACCAGCGAACAGCTGTACAGCCCCGACGAGTTTGTCGACCTGGCCCGCGGGGCCACCCGGCTCCGTGTCTCCGAGCAGACCTCACAGGCCGGCCGGGAGACACTACGGGAGCTGCTCGACGCCTACCAGCTCGAGGCGAAGGTCGTCCGGACCTGCCGGTACTGCGCCAACAGCGGCCGGTACTCCCCGATCACGGCCGAGACCGCGGTCAACGCCGACGGGGAGGACATCTGCCCGGACTGTGCCCGTGCGGAGCTGGACCGCGAGCTTGCCTACCGTGGGGAGATCACCGGCTCGGCGCGAGACCGCCTGGAGGACCTCCTGCTCGAGGTCCAGGACCTGGACCGGATCACCGACCTGCTCTCGGGGGAACTCGACCCCGACCTGACGAAGTTCGACGAGATCAGCGCGACGGTCGAGGATGTCGACCCCGTGCCGACGGGCGACCTCGGTCTCCATCCGGGCATCCAGTCGAAGCTGGAGAGCCGGTTCGACAGCCTGCTGCCGGTCCAGAGTCTCGCGGTGGAGAACGGTGCCACCGAGGGGGAGGACCAGCTCGTCGTGAGCGCCACGGCGACCGGAAAGACGCTCGTGGGCGAGATGGCCGGCCTCGACCGCGTGCTCAACGGCGAGGGGAAGCTGCTCTTTCTCGTCCCGCTGGTCGCGCTGGCAAACCAGAAGTACGAGGACTTCCGGGACCGCTACGGCGATATCGCGGACGTCACCCTCCGGGTCGGCGCCAGCCGGATCAACGACGACGGCTCGGGCTTTGACCCCTCGGCTGACATCGTCGTCGGGACCTACGAGGGGGTCGACCACGCGCTCCGGACCGGCCGCGACCTCGGGGACGTGGGGACGGTCGTCATCGACGAGGTCCACACCCTCGGCGAGCCCGGCCGGGGTCACCGGCTGGACGGGCTGGTCGCCCGCCTGAAGGACTACTGCCGGGAGCGCGGGACCGACGCCCAGTGGGTCTACCTGTCGGCGACGGTCGGCAACCCCGAGGCGCTTGCGGCGGCGCTGGAGGCGACGCTCATCGAGTTCGAGGAGCGGCCGGTCCCCATCGAGCGCCACGTCACCTTCCTCGACGGCCGCGAGAAGGTCGACGTCGAGAACCGGCTCGTCAGGCGGGCCTTCGACAGCAAATCCAGCAAGGGCTACCGGGGGCAGACGATCATCTTCACCAACTCCCGGCGGCGGTGTCACGAGGTCTCCCGCCGGCTGGAGTACGACTCGGCCCCCTACCACGCCGGGCTGGACAACAAGCGTCGCTCCCGTGTCGAGGGGCAGTTCGCCGACCAGGAGCTGGCCGCGGTGGTAACGACCGCGGCGCTGGCGGCGGGGGTTGACTTCCCGGCCTCGCAGGTGATCTTCGACTCGCTGGCGATGGGGATCGAGTGGCTCTCGGTCCAGGAGTTCAGCCAGATGCTCGGCCGGGCCGGCCGGCCCGACTACCACGACCAGGGGACCGTCTACCTGCTCGTCGAGCCCGACGGGGTCTACCACAACTCCCAGGAGATGACCGAGGACGAGGTCGCATTCAAGCTGCTGAAAGGGGAGATGGAACCCGTCCAGACCCGCTACGACGGCCCGACGGCGGTCGAGGAGACGCTGGCGAACATCACCGTCGCCGGCTCGCGCGCCAAACGGCTCAACGAGTCGATGGTCGGTGAGGTACCCACAAAACACGCGCTGGGCAAGCTCATCGAGTACGGCTTTATCGACGGGCTGGAGCCAACCCCGCTCGGGGAGGGGGTGACCCGGCACTTTCTCTCGCCGGGTGACGCCTTCGCCATTCTCGAGAGCCTCCGGACGGGCGAGGACGCCTACGACCTCGTCGCCCGGATGGAACTGCGCGAGGACGACCGGTAGGTTTCCCGGGTGGACGCCGCGGACGGCCGGTCTGTGCCGTCGTCACGTGTCGCCCCGTGTGGGTGACTCGCCCGAACCGACAAGCCTCTCGGCGGTCTAACACGGCCGTGCCAACCGTCGAGTTCGAGGACGCGACCGGCGAGCGGACGAGTGTCGAGTGTACAGCGGGCACGACCCTCCGGGACGCCCTTCTGGCGGCCGACCTGTCGGTCCACAACGGCCCCCGGCCCGTCTCCTGTCACGGCTACGGGTCGTGTGGAACCTGTGCCGTCGCGGTCGAGGGGGCGGTCGACCCGGCCACACCGGCCGGCCGCGAGCGGGTCCGGCTCTCCGTGCCGCCCCACGACCCCGACACCGGGCTCCGGCTCGCCTGTCAGGTCACCGTCGACGGCGACCTGCTGGTCCGGAAGGGGGGTGGCTTCTGGGGGCAACAGCCCCCGGACGGCGACGGGGACGCGGCTCGCCCGGACTGAGACTGGCCTCCCGGGTCACCGGTACAGCCCGACAGACGCGCCAGGCGGGCTCTGTCGGTCGGGGAGCCCGCCGGCCGGGGCCCGGCTCAGGGTGCCTGCTCGCGCTCGGCGTAGGCCCCACGGTCCAGCGACCAGTCCCACCCCCGGTAGGACAGCGAGGGTGTCCCGTCCCGGGGAAGCTGGTCGTACCGCCGGAGGAAGTCGTAGACCCCGCGTTTGCCGCCGAAGTCACCGCGAAACCACAGCAGCACCCGCGGCACCAGCGCCTCGCCGGCCCCGGGGTCGTAGTCGACGGTCTGCTCGAGATAGCCCCGCGTCGCCAGGTCGAGTTGGTCGTCGACGGCCTCGCGGGTGTAGGCGGCGACCGGCGGACAGCTTCCGGCCCCGCAGTTCAGCGCGAAGTGGACCCGGGGGTCGCGCTCGTCCGGGGCGTGTCTGTCGGCAAAGTCACTCCGGAACGGCCGTGGAACCCGTAGATACCCCAGCGAGTACTTGTGGTACGAGCGCCGCAGGAGGCCGTGTTCGATGTCGTCGAGACTCAGCGACCGGCCGGCGACGGTGATGAGGTCGGCGGCAAAGAACTGCCGGCGGTGCTCGTACTGTCCGGGGTCGGCCGCAAGCGCCCGCTGGGTGGCCGCGTTGTACACGTTGGTCCAGAAGGCTACGCGCGCCCGGTCGGTGTCGAGGGCCGCCGCGAGCCGGTCGTCCGCGAGGCCGGCGAGGTCGGCGGCCGGCCCGTCGGCCGGCTCCTCGCGCCGGACGGCGAGCAGGAACGCCTCGGAGAGTGAAACGGGGTCCGGTGTCACAGTCCGTCGTAGGGGTCGGTCACCCATGACCGTTCGGCGCCTGTCCGGGCGGGACACACCGCCGTGGCGGGTCTACGCCTCACCCCAACCGGACTCATACTGCCGGCTATGGGTCTGTGAGGCGTCTCGCTGTTCCGGGGTGGCGAGTATCCTCGCGACGTTTCGGCAGTCTCAGTCGTACCGGGCGTCGAGGTCGCGTTTGGTCTCGTCGATGACCGCCGCCTCGGCGCGGGTCATCGCCCGCAGCGCCTCGTCGGTGTAGTCCACCTCGACGGTCGGGAGGCCGCCGAGCGCCGCCCCCAGCCCGGCGAACCCACCCAGCACCTCGCCGGGCTCGAAGGTGACCGCCATCCGGAACGCCTCGGTGTGGGCCCGGAGCGGGCCGGTGAACACGAAGTGCTCCTCGACGAGCGCGACGGCCTCCGCCCGGGAGAGCGTCGCCGTCACCGCCGGCCAGAAGGCGTCCTGGTCGGCCGAGACGAGTGGTGCAATGGCCTCGCCGAAGCGGCGCTGGCGCTCGACCAGTTCGTCCCGGATTGCCCCGCGGCGCTCGGCGGGCAGGGACGGGCTGAGTGCCTCGTCGTAGGCGTCGGCCGCCAACAGCGCCTCCCGGTAGGCCTCGATGTCGTCGTCGCTCTCGACGGCGTCGAGTAACGTCTCGAACTGGGTGAGGACATCTGTCCGGTAGGTCTCGAGTTCCGGCTGGACGACCCGCTTGCGAAGGAGTTCCGAGTCACCGAGCAGCCGCTTGACCGTCGCGCTCCCCGGGCCACCCTCCCGGAGTGCCCGGGGAACCCGGAAGGCCTCGGCCGTGCGGTCGACCGCCCGGTTGACGTACCGTTCGAACCCCTCGCGGACTGCGGCGCGTGTCACAGTTACCGGTACGGCCCCGATGGATTTGTAGCTACTGCCCGCAGGCGGCCGGTGGGTGTGCCCCTCCCGGCGGCCTCGCACGCCTGCCTGGCGCGCGGCCAGGGTTCTACCGCGTCGACGGCGTTAGGTCGGCTGGCGATATCGCGCCCACGACGGACGGGACAGACTCTCCGCCGGTGCCGGCGTGTGTCCGCGCCGCAGTTTTGTTTGTGAGAATTCGAGAGTAACTGGTAGCCAGCAGCCCGGTCGCGTTTTCAAGAACAGAAATTGCTGTCCACGATATAAGTGGAAAGGGGCCGTTGTACGAATCAGTCGATGAATCAGTCGAACTCGAAAACACGGCCGGCCGGGTCCCGCACCCACCAGTCATCTGATGACGCGTCCGCCACCGTATCCGGGATAGACACAGACACGGACGCGGATGTCGGGGACGACGGCGTGACGCTCGGTCAACTGTACAACGAGTTGCGCTCGGGTGACGTCGTCTCCAACACCGACAGCGTCCGCCTGGTTCCCGAACAGCACTCCGAGGCGGTCCTTGAGGACGTGACGAGTACGCTGTTTGGCCAGTCGAGCTTCCAGTTCAGGGAGTCGGTGGTGAAGGAGAACCTCGACGAGATCATGCTGTTGCTGGTCGCACACCGGAGCTCCGAGACAAACGGCAAGAGCCTGATGAGCGACCTGGCGACGGTGTTCGACACGCGCCTGAGTCCGGGGACACTCTACCCACAGCTCCACGAACTCGAGGACGAGGGGCTGCTCACGGTCCAGGAACTCGTCCGAACAAAGGAGTACCGCGTCGACGACGAGGAGGGCCTGGCCGAACGGGTCACCGCCGCCGCGGAACAGCACCTCGCGCTGGGGCTGTTCTTCCACGCCGCACTCGAAGACCTCTCGTAACCGCGAACCCCTGTCTCGGGCCGTCACCGCGTGCTGACCTCGATGTCGAGGTCTGTGTGTTCGAGTAGCGTGGCGACGACCGTCTCCGGCTGTTTTTCCTCGGCAACCAGGCCGGCGTACCAGCACACCAGCGACTCGAAGGCCTCGGAAACGTCGTCGGTGTCGGCCACCACGGTGTCCTCGGTATCAGCCGCACGTGCCCCGGCAGCCAGCGCGTGTGCGCCGGCGAGGCCCGCGATATCGGCGTGTGCACCCGGAGCCGTCTCCCCGCCCGGGTGTCTGTCGTCTCCGTCCACCTCGTTCCCGGCCGGCTGTTGGTCGGGGTCGTCCGCCGGCCGAGGTGCGTCCCCGCCGTCGGCGTGGACGACACGTCGCCCGTCGTCTAGTTGACGGATGTGCTCGTCACTCGGTTCGAGGTCGGTGGGTGCGAGAACACCCTCGGGGTTGTCGTCTGTCATCTGTTGTCAGGGGAGTATCGGGAGTAGCTGCTCGGCGAGCCGTGCGACCGGCAGGAGATACTGCCGGTCGGCGGCAAAGTACTCGAACCCGGTAAAGACCAGAAACAGCGCCATCGCGGCTGCTGTCAGCCCGAGTACCACCGCGCCGAGTCGGTCGTCGTCCGGCCGGACCACCAGCCAGAGGGCCGTGACTGCCGCGGCTGCGAGGTTCAACAGGGCGTGGGCCTGCATCAGCGTCCCGACATCCGGCCCGAGCGCGGCGTACAGGGTTGCCCAGGCGACGCCACCGACCCCGGCCGCGAGCAGTGTCGTCACCACGAGCCGCCGCGGAGCCTGTCGCACCACCCGTCGGACCGGCGCCAGCCGGAACACGCCGTAGGCGAGCAGCGGGACGACCGGAACGAGATACCGGACGGTGACCGTCGAGTGAACCGGGAGCCGCGGGAGGTGAGGCAGCGTGAACACGACGACAAAGACGAGCGCAAACAGGTCGGTCGCCCGGCGGGGGTCACCCGCCTCCGGCAGTTTCGCCGCCAGCCGCCCCCGGAACCGCCGCAGCCAGAGGACGGGTGCTGCCAGGAGTGCCGCCAGAAGCGGCGCGGACTCGAGCAGCGTCAGGTCGATCGTCTCGCCGCCGGTCTCGGCGTAGTCGACCCCCGGGATGCGCCCGCTGCGGAGAACGACGTGGTAGAGCCGGTCCGGCGACAGCGACGTCACGCCCTGTTCGACCCTGGCCGCCGCCCGAAAGGAGAGGTCGACCCCGGTGGTGGCCGTGCCGGTCAGCAGCGAGACGGCGGCGGTGAGCGGGCTCGGCGAGGGTGTGGACCCCGACCCCGAGCCGGCGGCGGACTCCGAGCCCGAGGAGGATGCCGGTACCGACGACTGTGTACTGCCGCCGGTCGCCCCGGCACCGTCCGCTCCCGCGACGGCACTCGGGTGGCTCGCGGCCAGCCCGGGGTCGACCGCCAGCGGGTCGCCGGCGGCGTAGGCGGTGAGCAGTCGGGGCGGGACCAGCGGGTTCCCGGCGACAACCGCGTTGGTCAGCAGGAACGGGGCCAGTGACACCGCCAGGGCGGCGGCTGTGGGCGCGAGCGCACGAAGGTCGTTCCGGGGGCTCGTCACCAGGTCGACCGGGACGAGTGCAACGAGTAACAGGAGCCCCTCGGGGGCGCTGACCCACGCTGTGAGCCCCACCGGCAGGTACGCCGCGGCCCGGTCACGGACCCGCCCGCTGGAGCGGCTCCGGGCGAAGAGATACGCCGTGAGGACGACCAGAAACCCCGTGATGACGTGTCGTTTCGGGATGGTCGCCCAGAATCCGACGGGGCCGAGCAGGAGCGTCCCGACCCCCGCCGCGACGCCGGTCCGGCGGTCGTACAGCAGACCCACCAGGAGGTACGAACTCGCAACGAGCCCCGCGGCGGCGAGCACGGTCACGGCCTGGAGGGCGACCAGCGGAAACAGCCGCGGGGGGAGTGCGGTGGCGAAGGCGGCGTTGGCGACGAGGGCAAGCGTCGAGAGGACAATCGCTGCGGTGCGGAGCCACGGTCGCCCGAGGTGGCCGGCGAGTCGCCCGCCGAGCACGGCCAGGCAGAGACTCCAGGCGCCGGCGAGTAGGAGCCGCGGCGCCGCGACCGCCGAGACCGCCTCCAGCAGTGAGAGCACGGGCAGCGCCGCGACCACCTGGCCGTAGTTGCGGCCGTAGAGGCGGCCGTCGGTGACGTAGACGCCGGGTGTCGCGGCGTCCGCCGGGCCGAAGTAGACCTGCGCGAACGGGACCGACCCGTCCGCGAGGTTGGCGAGCGCGTTCGCGACGGCCACCGTGTCCACGATGAACACGTCGACCCGCCAGGAGGCGCCGAAGATGACGAGCGCGGCGAGAGCCAGTGTCACCGCGGGCGACCCGGCGCCGCGGCCGAGCGGCCCGCGGAGACGGTCTCGGTCGAGCCACCCGCGGACGTCACGCATCCGCCGTCACCCCGAGTGTGTCGTCGTGGACGGTGTAGGTCCGTCCGTCGACGGCGGCGGTGACCCGCAGCGTCGCGGTCGGGGTGGGTCCGGCACTGCTGTCGGGTGCGTCGACGGCGAGTGATTCGGCGACGGTTCGCGTTTCGCCGGCCGGGACGACGACGGTCCGGTTCGTGGACCGGTCGCCGACCCGCAGCCGGTATCGAAGCGCGACGGGGTCTGCCCCCGCAGCGACGGTGACTGCCGTCGGCCCCGTCGAGACGGTGCCGTCGGCGGCCGTCGCGGTCCCGGGCGTCTCCTCGACCGCGTAGGAGAACCGCTCGGAGACGCCCAGGTCGCTGGTTTCCGCGAATCCCTTGAATACCGGTTCCTCAGCGCGCGAGTCCCGTGGAAGGTCGACCGCGGACACCGCCGGTCCGAACGCGATAGCCGTGAGGACCACGGCCGCCGCGAGCGCGACGGTCAGTGTGCGGTCGGCCGTCATCTGCCTCAGACCGGGACGTATGTTCCGGTGAG
>CAZQZE010000061.1:0-11439 GCA_964597715.1 uncultured Halobacteriales archaeon | reverse complement strand
TGGTATCGTATCGGTCCCACTGGCGGAGATACGCCACGGCGGCGCCGAACCGCGTTACACAGCAGCGGCGTCCTTAGACGCAAAAGCCCGTCTCGACCTCTCGCGTGCCACCATGGTAACGACCGGGCCGGACCGAGCGGTATCTATATGTCACACCGGACTGTGATGATATATCATGACACACATCCTCGGAACAGTCTCCGAAGCGATGTCGAGCCCCGCGATAACGGTCCCGCCCGACCGGCCCCTCACCGACGCGGCTGAGCAGTTGCTCAGTGAGGGTGTCGGCTCGGCCGTGGTCACCGCGGAAACACTGGAGGGGATAGTGACCAAGACGGACCTACTGGCAGGGCACTCGACGTGTGCCGACCCCGCCGGACAGCCGGTATCGCGCGTGATGTCGAGCCCGGTCGTGACGGTTCAGCCGGACCAGCCGCTGTCCGCCGCCGCCCGGCGACTGGACGATAACGAGATCAAACATCTGGTAGTCGTCGACAAGGGGGTCGAGGGTGTGCTGACGACCACCGACATACTGAATCAACTCGCGCCGACGACGACGAAACTGGTCGACCAGGTAACCGCCGGCGTTGACGGCGCCGGCGACTGAGCGGGACTCCCTCCGGCGGGTCTGTCGGCGCTGACAGTGTCGAGCCCCGTGACCACGGCGAGGATGACCGGGTCAGCCACCGAGCCAGCGCAGGAGGGCGCCGAGGAGAGTGAGTAGCCCTCCGAGGGTGTACGTCCCCGGAAAGGGGACCACGAGCAGGACGACCGCGGCGGCTATTACAGCGGTGGAGGCTCGCATCGTGTCGGGTTCGGACACGAGCCGTCTGTGTCTGGTGCCCGGGCGAACCGGCCCCGGTCGGGATGGGGCACTGGGGCCTCCGGGCTGTGGACACCTGCCACAAGACACTTGTTGAGCAGTTCGTTTGCGGGCAGTATGGCAGAGACAGGGTGGATTGTGTTTGGGGCGTTGCTGATGATAGTCGGGGGCGGGTACGCGGTGTCGATGGCCACATTCTCGGCACAGCCCGAGTTGGAGTACACCGTTATGCCGTCTATCGAGGACGGTCACCGGTATGCCGAGCTCTCCGCCGAGGGACAGGCACTCACGCGAGAGGGGGTCACGAGCGGAGCGGTGAGAAAAAGCGAGTTCCCGGAGGCGTTTCAGGAGGCAACCAGACCGGGTGCCTCGCCCCTCTTCGGCTCGGACCCGGTCTACGTTGTTTATGACCGGACCGTGTATCAGGTCACCGCCGTCGACGGGTCCGCCGGACTGGAGTTCTCGCAACTCGGGGGCGCCTACTACGACTACGGCTCACTGTCTTCGAAGGGCCAAGCGGCGTTCACCGAGGCGCGGTCGTCGGTGGACGGGACTGCCGGACTCTACAAGCCGGCACCGGACGAACTGAGTGTCAGATACATCGCAAACACGCCCGGCGAGAACACCATATTCGTCTCCTACCAGGGGGAGAACTACACGCTTGAGGTCAGTCACGAACGTGGAATCATCGAGGAGGTCTTCTATCTGTCAAATCTCGGGCTCCTGGTCGGGTCACTGCTGGTCGGGTTCGGGGCTATGAACTCGCTTGCGACCGGAGTCGGGCGTCGGACCGCCGCCGTCGTCGGAGCCGGTGTCGTTGTGCTCCCGAGTGTGGTTGTTCACCTCCAGCTACTGCTGGCCCCCGCCCCCCGGCCGGTGGCGATGGCCCCCGTCAGTCTGGTCGCCGGCGCGGGAGCTGCCGCGACCTTTCTCCAGCTCTCCGGGTAGTCCGTAGCGCGTGGTGACCGAGCCTGATACTGCCGAAACCTCGTGACGAGACTCACCACCCCGGGACGGCGGGATTCGTTACAGACGCACAGTCGGCAGTATGAGTGCGCTCGTCGGCGCCGGCTACCGGCCCGGGCCGAGTGTGAGTGACACACTCTGCCCGCGTGGACGGCGAGCAGCGGTAACTAATGCGCTGTCAGCACCCGTCGTCCAGGTTACCACGCTCGCCTGGAGCGTCGTCCGGCTGTTCGTCAAAACCGTTTTGTTCGATTGACCGCAGTTACGTACTGAGGGTTCGAGACACGGACCGTCGCGAACACAGTAACTCTCCCCGGAGACGTGCTGCTGCGAGAACAACAGGCATGGACAAACAGGAAGCAACCGAGGTACTAGGTGTCGACCCCGACGCGGACCGTGAGGAGATAGAGACACGGTACAGGGAACTCGTCAGAGCCGTCCACCCGGACCAAGGAGGGTCGACGGAGTCGTTCAAGCGGGTGCGAGCGGCGAGGGACGCCCTCGCCGCCCATGCTGCCGGCAGACACGACCGAGACGGGACCCAGCGGTCTACGACGGACGAAGCCCCGAGGGCCGGAGGGCAGCGGTCGGCGCAGGCCACCGGGGCGACGGAGGGCCCCGCGTCCGAGTGGGGGGCAGGCGGTCACACGTCGTCGGCTCGGACTTCACCCTCGGAACGAGGCGGGCGCACAGTCGAAAAGGGTGCCACGCCTGAGGGGGCACGGACAACGGCAGGGGCGCTGGACGCGCCGATGCTATACATTATCGGTGCGCCCCTGCTGTGGATCGTGTATCTCGTCGAGTTCGGGCTCGTTACGGCGGTCGTGCTCGCGGTCGCGGACATACCGTTCGACGGCGTGGCACAGCCGTTTTTTACCGGCGAGGAGGAACTCTACGCGTGGCTCCTCTCGGCCCTTGCCGCCGGGGGCTGTGTGTACACGTACTTCACCGAGCACGTCATCGCCCCAGTGAGCCCGTAGTCGGCTCGCAGGTGGTCGGGGTATTCGCGGCCGACCTGCCGGTGGTGCGGGGTGTCGGCGGCGCGTCACGCGGATAGAGGGCTGCCGACAGGAACCACACCGCGGGAACGCGCCCGAGGTCGCTGTCTGAGTTGGTGTTCCGTTGCCCCTCGGCTGGTGATGGGAGGGTACCAGCCCCCGTTCGAGGCCGTCGGTAGACCCCTGCTGGCGTCGCACTGCCGTTTTCAGTATCTCAACCGGGTGGGGGTGACCTCACTCGGCGTCGTTCCGCAGGTCCGCCTCGACCGCCTCGACCATCTCGACGATCTCCGCCGCCTTCGCCTCGGACAGCCCGTACTCCTCGAGCACTGTTCGGACAATGTGGGGTTGAACCGTGCTCTCCTCGAGTGCGGCGATGCGCTCCTCCAGCCGGTCGGTCTGGGCGTTGACCCGCTCGTACTGTTCGAGGACCTCCTCGGCATCGCTGGCGTCGACGCCCTCGGGAATGGTGCTGTCTTTCGAATTTGGCGTGGAGTCTGTCATAGATTCGACCTAACCCGGTGCCGGGCGCTCGTCACGGCTCCTGTGGGCGAACGGACAGTACAACATAGCGCGCCCGCGGTTATCAAACCCAGGCCGCGTCGGACACTCACAGACGAGGGCGGGCTCCGGGGTACACGGGCCGGAGGAGCGCCCCACCCGGCCTCACGTCGACGCGAGGCGCTCCGAACACGACCGATTATGTGGCGCGCCCGGCGTAGACCGTCGGGAAACGCCCCCGTGCTCGCCGAGGGCGGAGCGGATACGGCGTCGGGGACCGACAGAGACGGTTGTCGACCCGCTGTAATGCGGTCTCAGAGGGACAGTCCGGAGGGGCCGACCGGCAGTGCCGGCTGTCACCGGCGCTGTGTGACCGCCGTGGGGTCGCCGTCTCTGACAGTCGCGACAGCACCCTCGGACGCCGCGCTGGCCTGTGATTCGGGGTTCCGTTCGTCGCCCTCGTGCCTCGGGGAGATGTGCGTGAGCCGGAGTTTGTCACCGCCCGACTCCGCTGTGACCTGTCCCACCTCCCTGGCGGTCGAGTGCCCGGTTGCGTGTGCTCGCCCGGACCCCTCTCCCGGTAACGGTTGAGAGGGTGTACCGGGGCGGTGTGCGCTCGTCACATGGCCCGAAGACACGCCGCGGCCTGCTGCTGGAGGAGTGTCGAGACCGTCCCACCGGCCTGCAGCAGCCGGGTGAGAGCTGGCAGTACGGTCACGGCCTCCGAGTTCAGCGACAGGAACTGGTCGGTAACGGGAGGGGGTTGCTCGCCGTCGGGGTCACCGGGGACCACCCCACAGCTGAGCTCGGTTGCGACGACGACCGCGGACCCGGGCCGGAACGCCTCGTGCGCCCGGCGTAGGGCGTCCGCAAACCGGCCGCTGTCGACTGCCTGCTTGACCCTACAGAGCTGTTGGTGACAGTCGACCCCGACGCGGAGGTGTGACGCCTCGGGCTCGTGCTGTCGGTACCGTTCCAGGGCTCGCTCGTAGTCGCCCTGCTGTTCGGCCTGACGCGCCGCGGCGACCGTCTCGACGGTTTCGACCTCTCGCAGCCGGATGTGCTGTTGTGGTGCCTGTTCAGCGGCAGTCCGCGCGCGGTCGAGAGTAGCGTGTACCTCGTCATACGCCGCGCGCTCGAATGCCACGCGTGCGGCCGCCTCGGACTCCCGGCACAGGTGAACCGAGCGCGTGCCCGCGACACTCGTCTCGATAGCCTCGGCGCCTCGTGACTGGTCGGACTGGCCGGCAACAGTCGAGGGGTCGACCGTGTCGAACATCGCCCGAGCGGTCCGGTGGAGCTGTCGCCTCGTCGCCCAGTCGTCGATTGCGTGAGCCGCGTGACGAACAGCCTTGCTCACGTACTTGACCGCCCGGACCGCGTCGATACTGTAGACCGACTGCGCGGCCTTGACGTACGCCGCGGCGACGGCCCACCACTCCGGCGGCGGCCCGGAGGCACGCGCCGAGAGCCAGCGGCCGCCCCCTGCCTCGACCGCGTCCGCGAGGTGACGGTACGACTCGGCGTATGCCCGTTTCGTCGCGTCCCAGGTCTCGGGCTGGACCTGCGTCACCGCGCGCAACTGTCTGCGCGCGACGATGAGGTCCGCCCGGGTTACCTCGTCGCCGCCGTGTCGGTAGTCCTCGATGGTGTTGGCGGCGACCAGATACAGGTAGTCGCTCGCTCGCGTAGCGGACGGCTCCCGGTGTACGGCCGCCTCGTACAGTCGCTGCTTCTCAGGGTCGGCAAACGACCGCCGCTCGGCTGCTCGGGCGTACGCCGCTGCGGTCGGTCGCTCGTCCACGGCCGGGGGGGACACCTGGCCGAGATACGCGTCGACGGCTGCGCCGACACGCTCGGCAGGGTCGTCGGCGGCCAGCAACTGCTCGACGAGCCGGACGCGTGCGAGATATTCGACCGCCGCTCGCTGGCCGTCCGGCGTTTCCGCGAGAAGTGACGCACAGGTTTCACCGACGGCTGTCGGCGTCGAGGCGTCATCGTACAGGTGTTCGACAGTTGTCCGGACCGCCGTCAGCAGCGAGGGGACCTCGATATCCAGCGTCGCAAACGCCCTCCGGTGTCCCTCGAGTTCGGCGAGTGTCTCGACGGCGTAGGCACGGCCACGGGGGCTGCTCCCGAGCACCATGTTCTTCAGACTCCGGTCGAGCCGGTCCTCGACCCGGGCCCGAATCGCCTCTGTCGGTCCATACTCCATGAATATTCGCCGTAGCGCCACGTACTCCTCGATCGTCTCGAGGGAGCGGTGGGCGTTACTCCGGAGCGCCGCGTAAAACCGAATCTCGTCGTCGTATTCGGCGGCAAAGGAGTCGTACCGCTCCGGGTTGGCGACCAGGGCTGTCGCTTGGTCAGCCGGGCTCAGCTCTGTGGTCATCCTACTGGCTACACGTTGGGAGGGGACACCGATACTTCCGTTGACAGCGGTGACCGAACACCGCGTCGGTTCGGGTCAGACCCGCCCCCACGGGGTCCAGGCCCAGCCCGGTGCGAGCTAAACGTGACCGGCCTCCTCGGGGGTGTCGACGTAGAAGTCCGGCTCCCGGTCGATGCCAATACGGGCAAACTGGTGACGGATATGTGCCTTCGCGCCGGCGATGGCCTGCGCCCGGTCCTCGAACCCCTGGACGGTCGGTCGCTCGAACGCTACCTGAACGGTGCCGTTGTCGGTTTCGAGGCGCTGGCCCCCCGATTCGACGCGGTAAAACGCGTCACAGACCCAGGTGTACGGGGCACTCACGGCTGGCGCCCCGTCGTACGAGGGAGGGGTCTCCTGTGGCCCGTAGAGCGTCCCGGTCGTCCCGGTCCCGGCAGCGAGCCCACAGACAAACAACATACGTCAGGTTGGTCGCGGGACACATTAACCGACCGCATCGCCGGCAACTCGGCGAGGACAGGAGCCCGGTAACCGGGGCCGGTCGGCCTGCGCGCTCACCGCTGCCGTGCCGACCCTGCGCCCGCTCGCCGGCCGACCGGGCAGGCCGGGTGCCCGCTCTCTGTCCGGGTCGTCTGTTGCATCCCGTTGTCCGCAGAGGGGGAGGCTCAGCCGTCCGCGTCGAGGGGCTTCGTGTCGCCACCGGCCGCGGAGATACGACGGCGGAGTTCGCTGTCGGCGGCCTGAGACGCCTCGAGACGGAGGTAGATTGCGTCCTCGTACTCGACCGCCGAGACGGCGGCTTCGTCGTGGAGGGCCGATACCAGCGCGTGCGCGTCGTCGGTGTAGGGGAGTCGAACCGCGTAGGTGACCGTCCCGAGACAGTCAGCAACCACAGTTTGCGCCGCTGCGGGTGTGGCCTCGTCGAGTGACCGGCAGGTGATGCCGAACCGCCGGGCAACTGCCTGTCCGAGGGTGGCGTGCTGCCCGCCGACCACGAGCGCACACCTGGCTTGCGCTAAGGCTGTCACGAGGCCAGGAACCACCGCTGTCAGCCAGTCGGGGAGCCCGTCCGTCCCCGGCACGCCGGGTGTGTCGGTGACTGCGAGCGTGTGTGGCCCGATATTCGTCGTCGCCGTCCTCGGTCGTGTCGGCTCTCCGGGGGCTGGCGTGGCAGCCTGGTCGGTGAGTGTTGCCCAGAGGGCTGTCGTCGGGGCCCCGACCCGACCCACCAACACCACCCTGGCGTCGACGTCGGTGTAGCTCGTTCGAACACGCCGTCGGGCGCTCTCCTGCTCCCGTTCGAGCGCGTCGCGCAGCCGCTGAAGCCGTGTCTCGCTCTCGTCGAGGGCCCCGCTCGTCCCGGACGGGTCCTCTGTCGACGCGTCGCGCTGTGCGTTGGCGACTCGGCGGCGGTCGAGCCGCGCCTGCCGGAGGGCGACACGCACCTCTGCCACCGGGTTTGTGTCCGCGAGGTGCTCCCAGACGGCTCTGCGTCTATCGACGACCGTGAGTGACCCGAGCCGCGCCTGGAGGTCCACAAGCTGTCCCGGGTGTGGTGTGCCGTCGACGACGAGCGTCAGCGGGTCGTCGTCGAGAGCGCTCGCACACTGTTCGACCTCCTCGAGTGTCCCAGGGGAGAGGTAGTACTGGCCGTCCTCCGCCCGCTCTGTGACGACCGTCGCGACCGAATCACCCCCGCCGGCGGTGACGAGCGCCGGCAGGCCAGGGGTGACCCCTCCGGACTGGCTCGCAATGAGTGCGGGCTGGCTCATCAGTGTGTGGCCCGTCTTCGTGGCGAGCCGACTTCGGCCTGTCGGGGCGCCGTGTGGGCAGGCCGCCGTCACCGCAGCGCCCGTCGACGAGGGGCCGTTCCGACTCCCGGTGTCGGACACACTCGTCGGTTTCTGCGTGGTGGTCCTGGGCCGGTCGCGTCTCGAGTACGGCGTCTCCGCTGTCGCTGTGTGGCGGGTCGGCCACTGGGGGTTAGCGTCGGCCTATCAGCTCTGGCCGCGTCCGATCTCGTAAAACTCCCCGTTGGGGCGCATATCGGCGAGGTGTGCCATCCGGTTCGAGAGGTTGTAGAAGCTGGTGACGGCACCGATATCCCAGACGGCCTCCCGGCTGAAGCCGTGGTCGAGCACCCTCTCGATATCCGCCTCCTCGACGGCGGCAGGGTCCTCTGTCAGTTTGACCGCCAGGTCCAGCATCGCGCGGTGTTCCTCGCTGACGTCGGCGGTGCGGTGGTTGGTTGCAAGCTGGTCGGCCAGCCGCGGCGCCTGCGTGTAGACCCGTACCAACGCCCCGTGGGCGACGACACAGTACAGACAGTCGTTGACACCGCTGATGGCGACGACGATCATCTCGACCTCCTCCCGTTCGAGCGCCGTCTCCTCGAGCAGCGCGTCGTGGTAGTCGAGAAACGCACGGGCCTGCTGTGGTCGGTACGCCATCGCCGGGAAGACGTTTGGCGTGAACCCCGCCTCCTCGGTCTCCGTCTCGATACGCTCTCGCAGGTCCGCGGGTAACTCCTCGATGTCCGGGACGGGAAAGCGCGTCATCGGTGGCTCGGAATCTGCCATACGCTCTCTCTCGGCGCACGACCGCTTAGGCCTTTGCCAGCCGTCGGTCGGCCCGCGGAGGCCGGGTCGACCGACAATTTTATACAGAAACACCCGCTCAGTCCCGGTAATGGGTATTAACGAGCGAATCTCAATTAATAACCCGTCCGGCTGGCTCTCCCCGCTCGGGCTCGTCGCGGCGGCCGTGCTGGTTGCGCTGTCGGCGGTCGGACTCGCCGCGGGGGCGGGGAAGGTGACCGTCATCGCGTGGGTTGCCTTCGTGGCGATGGCGGCCGGCGCCTTCGCGGGTGCGCGCGCCGCGACGTCCTACCCCGTGCGGCTCATCTGGGGGTACGGGCTCGCGAGCGGGGCGATGGTGGCCAGTTCGGCGGTGTTCCTGTTGCCGCAGGCGGTCGGGCTCTCGCCCCGGGTCGGCGGGTTCGGTGTCGCCACCGGCCTGCTGCTCGGGTACGCCGCTCACATCATCGGCCACCGACTCGGGCACGTCGACATCGGGCTGGACCTGACGGCCGCACAGGTCTCCGCGCACGCGCTTGCAGCGGGGGCGGTCATCGGGCTCGTCTACGGCGCGATGCCCGAGCTCGGGCTGTTGCTCGGGGTAGCTATCGTCTCTCACAAGGGTCCGGCGGGCTACGCGGCCGCCCACCGCCTGCGCAGCGGCGGGCTACCCGTCTCGGCACTCCTGTTGCCCGCCGCGGGCGTCGGGCTGACGGCGATCCCCGCCGCACTCCTCCCCGTCCCCGAGATTGCCGCTCTCAACGCCGCGGTGTTTGGCTTTGCCGCCGGTATCTTCCTCCACGTCGCGATGGACTTTCTGCCCTCGTGTGAGGTCGGCGGCGAGGTCGATACGGTCTGCTCGCTGTCCGAACACTCCCACGCACAGCTCGACCGGCTCCGCATGCACGCCGTGGCGAGCACGCTCGTCGGGGGGCTGGCTGTCTTCGTCGCCTGGCTGGCCGTCGCCTGACCCGTCGCCGGGTGGGCCGTGACCCTAAGTGAGGCCACAGCCGGGCTCCGCTCGCCTCCGGAGACAGGGGTCGGACGGGCCGTGGCCTGCGACCACACGGCCGGCCTATCACTCAGTCTGCCGGCAGCACCGTGGTACGCTGTTGTGCCCGGTCGCCGGGCCAGTGCAGGTAGTAGGTCGCCTCCGTCGGGCCGTCCGTCTCCGACCACTCCCCCGCGTCGCCCAGGGTGTCTGTCTCGGGGGTCCAGGTCTCGGTTCCGCCGGCCGGAATCAGCCGGGAGTCCGAGGCGGCGGGCGCGTACGCGACCCGCGGCCCCGAGCGGTTCAGCGCCCCCACGAACCGGCCGGCCCGCTCGCCCTCGTTGGTGACCGAGACCTCGATGGCCGGCGCCGAGCCCGCCTCGACCGAGTCCGGGACCGACCACGAGACGGACAGCGGCGGCGACTCGGCGGCCAGCCGCGCCCGGATATCCGGTGAGGGGACCCAGACGTTGCCTGACCAGGTCAGGCCAGCCCCCTCGGACGCGCCGGTCGCCGGCAGCGGGAAGCAGACCCACCCTTCACCGCTGTCGGCGTCGTACCGGCTCCGCTCGTCCCGGTAGCGCCGCCAGAACTCCCTGGGTTCCTCCGTCTCGAGGGGGCCGTGCTCGTCGCCGTCGAACCGGACGGTGAGCGCGGAGCGGGCTGGGGGGTCCTCGGTCGTGACCGACACCGAAAGAAAGAGATACTGTGTATCGGGCTCGCCGGAGACCCCAAGCGAGTCCGGCGTCGCAAGGGTGACGACCGCAGGCTGGAGCGCCAGGACCGACGCCGCCAGCGAACCGACCGGTGGGGTCCGGTCCGGTGTCGTCGCGGTGTCGTCGGGGCTGTCCGCCCCGCCGGACCGCCCGGCACCGGAGCGGTCGTCGGTCGGCCGGTCAGAGGTACACCCTGCCAGGCCGGCGAGGCCGGCCCCACAGAGCGCGAGCAGGTGTCGTCGTCTCATGTCCCGGAGTTCCGACGGTCGGCTAAAGTACCTTCAGGATGCTACAGTCGTCGTTTCACACTCCGGGTTCGCGGCCGCAGCCGTGGGCGACCGCAAGGCGGAGGCCGGGGGCTGGGGACCACGCCGGCTCGGGCGTTCCTGCCGAGGCTGCCATCGCTCTCGCCGCTGGTCTCGCCGGTAGCGGGTCCCGAGAGTTCCGTCCGTGTGTCCGCCTCGCCCCGAGGACGATGCTCCGCCCCCGGTAGTCGGCGCCGACGCCCCTGACTCCGGGGCCGAGGCCCTCGCCGCGCCCGACCACGCCGAGCACAGCGTCGGGCAGCTGGACGAGTCCGGTCCGGCGGGCGCTCGGCTGCAGCATACCCCGCGGGCGCTGTCAGCTGTGCTCGCGCCAGCGGTTGCCACGGTCCCTGCGTCTCATCGTGAGCCCTCTCGAGTCTCACCCGGATTGCCCGCCCCTGTTCGGCATTGGGCTGTCTCTGTTGCTCACCAGAGAGGACGAGTTTCAACGTGCGACGATAACTATTGGCTGCCTGTTAGCTGAGCCAGCGACATCCGTCGACGCAATCGTGTTGCTGCGTAAAATGCTCCAATCCCGATCACCACCCCGACAACCGTGTCAGAAAAGTAGTGCGTCCCGAGATAGATGCGTGAGAGGGCTATCGCTCCGGCTAAAACCGACACAACACCGAACGGCAGCACCGACGAGTCACGGGCTGTCATCGCGTAGACGGTTACCGCAGCAGCGTGGCCCGACGGAAACGATGTGGCAACGGTATCTGCACCGTCTGTCATACAGACGGGGTCGGGCGGAAACGGTCGCTGGATGGTTGTCATCAGCGTCCCAACGACGACACCAGTGAGTGCCAGAGCGAGTGCACTGGTGTACAGTTCCTCCTCCCAGTCAGCGAGATAACAGACGCCCAAGAACACGAGCGCAGCCGTGGCAGACCCGAGGCCTGTTACCGAGGCCATCAACTTTGTTAACAGTGGGTCTCGCAGTGAAAGAACCAATTCGACGACCTGTTGATCAAGCCGTATAACGGGCGCCAGCACGTCGAAGAAGACACCGTTCATCCTCTCAGGATCCGGCTGTGTGGATTTATTCCTGTTGACTGCGCCACCCACTCGGCGTGCGCGTGCCTGTCTATAGCCGGTCTTGAACCGGGTGACACATCGACCACACTGCTGTCGTGCGGTCGAGTGTGCAGCGACTTTCAAGACCGGCTAT
>CAZQZE010000060.1:0-11622 GCA_964597715.1 uncultured Halobacteriales archaeon | reverse complement strand
GCTGTCGTCCCCGCTGTTGCTGTTGTTCTCCTCGTCGCCACTGTCGCCCTGTGCGTCGTCGCCGTGGCCGCTGTTGCCGTCGTTCGGGTCGTCCTGCTCCTCGTGCTCGGTATTCCCAGGGTTGTCCTCGTCGTCGCCTTCGGTGTTGCCGTGACCCCTGTCCCCGTCACCGTCGTCAGGGCTATCTGACTGACCGTCCTCGGCACCATCGTCCTCACTGCCGTCGGTTCCCGCCTCCTCGGCGGGACCGTCGTCGGTGTCTGTGTCGTCGGCGGAGTCCCTGTCGTTATCGTCGCTGTTATCGGCGTCATCCGAGCCCTCCTGGTCCTCGCCGCTCTCACCGCTATCGGCGGTCTCTTCGTCGTCGGCCGCCCTATCGTCGCCGCGCTCGTTGTCCTCACTTCCGTTCTGCCTGTCGTCACCGTGGCCGCTGTTGCCGTCGTCCGGGTCGTCATCGTTTGGGTTGTCTTGGTCATCGCCTTCGTCGTTGCCGTGGCCCTTGTCACCGCTGTCGTCGGAGTCGTCGTCCTGGCCCTCTTTGCTTTCACCGCCCTCGCCGGGGCTGCTGTCTGCAGGGTCGCTCGAGTCGCTGCTCCCGCTGTTACCGTTATCCCCCTGGCCCTGTGTGTCGTCACCGTGACCGCTGTTGCCGTCGTTCGGGTCGTCCTGTTCCTCGTGCTTACTGTTCCCGGGGTTGGCTTCGTCGTCGCCCTTGTCGTTGCCGTGGCCCTTGTCCCCGTCGTTGCCGCCGGAGTCGCCCCCGCGGTCCTCTGGCGGCGACGCGTCCTGCGTCTCGAACGTGGTCAGGTCCCCGCCGGAGGTCGGGGGTGTTCCCTGGGTTCCGGTCTCGTCGCTTGCTGCCGCCGGCTCACTGCCGGTGAGTGCTACTGCTGGAGCGGCTCCGCCGACGACCACTGTCAGAACGATCACTGCCGTTAGCAGCGTTTTAATCCCCGTCATAGGCCCCCACCCAGATTGCGTAGATATGAATACGTGAGAGATGGGATAAAAACCCCCTGGTTGTTTCATCCGTTTAGTCCGTCTGTCAGAGGGCGGGAAAAATACCGAAAACCGGGGACTCTGTGTTATGACGGAAACCGGTCACAGCGACTGTGCCTGGGTCCGGTCGGTTCGAGAGAACGAGTGGTTGCCGAGGGCGCTCCATGGTGTGAGCTTGCGTGTACGCGTGGGAGGTTCGAGGCGCGAGCAGGGACGTATCACGGCTCGGGTCGCACGTCCTCGCGCCACCGTATGGCCCGACCGCGAGGAACCACCGGAGACCCTGTCATGGTAGTCACTGCGAGTCTTTACCGCCCTGGCAACGCACGCTGTGTGCCACACACCGTGACACCCCGGTATTTGTACCCGGCCAGGGGACTACTCGCAGCACTCACTATGAGTCGAACGGAGCGACCGGGCGCGCTCGGAGGGCGACACGGACGCTCAGAGCAGCCACGACCCCGGGAGCCCCGTGTTGTGTTCCGGACTCAGGTCTCGTCGATCTGTGTCTGCTCGGCCGCAACAAAGGTGTCGACGCTGTCCAGGAACCGTTCCTCGTCCTCGCGGATCTTCCGGTCCAGTTCCTCGGTAAACCCCTCCTGGATGTCATCGGTGGACTCGAAGTACAGCTCCGCGACCCCGTCGTAGGGGGCGTCCTCGGGTTTGACCGCGGGCGCGATGGTGTACCGCTTCAGGTTGGGCACATCCGAGATGACGGTGACGTGCTCCTCGTCCCAGTACTCGATGAAGTCGCGCCACCCCATCCCCTCCCGCTTTTCGACCAGCGCAACGATCTTGAGCATGCCCACACTAGGCGACCCGGACAGAAAAGCCACAGCCGGCGCGGTTCGAGCGCCGTGTGACACGACCCCTCAGCTATTTGCCGGCTGCGTGAGAGGGGGCCACATGGAGCGAGTGACACTGGACACTGTCCCGGCGGCGGCCCTCTCGACGGGCCAGGGCCGGTACGCACTCGACGAGGCGCTGGGTGCGACCGACCTCGCGGTGAAGTACTACGACCTGGCACCCGGCGACGTCTTCTCCGGCGGGTATCACACCCATGAGAGCCAGGAGGAGGTCTTCATTATTCTTGAGGGCGAGGCAACCTGGGACACCGAGGACGGGGAGGCCAGCATGACACTGGCGGCCGGCGAGGCAGTCAGGTTCGCACCCGGCGAGTTCCAGCACGGCTACGTCGAGGAGACCCGCGAGGAAGGTGTCCGCGCGCTCGCACTCGGTGCGCCCCCGGGGATGGACGAGACCGTCTCGAAGTTCACCTGTCAGGCCTGTGGGAACACAGCCGAGCACGATGTCGACCTCGACGCCGAGCGTCGGGTTACGACGACAACCTGCCGGAACTGCGGCAACAGAGCCAGGACGGAACTGGGGTGAGCGCTCAGTCGTCAGCCTCCTCGGTCTGTCCTAACTGGACGTCGTCGAAGCGGTCCCGCAGGGTCTTCTTGTCGAATTTCCCGGTCGAGGTCTTCGGGATCTCGTCGAGGAACTGGTACTCGTCGGGCAGCCACCAGTCGGGGTAGGTCTCGGCGAGGTGGTCGTTCAGCGTCTCGCCGGTCACCGCCGCGTCGTCGTAGAGGACGACACACGCCATCGGTCGCTCCTGCCACTTCGCGTGAGGGACGGCGATCACCGATGCCTCGCTGACCGCCTCGTGACCGATCAACTCGTTCTCGAGGTCGACACTCGAGATCCACTCGCCGCCGCTTTTGATCACGTCTTTCTCCCGGTCGACCAGGTCGATGTACCCGTCCTCGTCCTGGGTGGCGATATCGCCGGTCCTGAACCAGCCGTCGTCGGTAAAGGACTCCTCGTTTGCCTCCGGGCGCTCGTGGTAGCTGTCGAGCACCCACGGCCCGCGAACCTCGAGTTCACCCATCGACTCGCCGTCACTGGGGACGACCTCCCCCTCGTCGTTACGGATCCGGGTCCGGATACCCGGCACCGGGAACCCGGCCTTGGCGCGTTTCGTGTAGCGCTCCGCCGCCGGTGCCTCCTGAACCTCCTTCCGGAGTGTCGACAGCGAGCCAAGGGGCGTCGTCTCGGTCATCCCCCAACCCTGGATGATCGGCGCGTCGTACTCCTCGTCGTACTTGCGGATGAGCGACTCCGGCGGGGCGGAGCCGCCGACGGTGAGTCGCTCGATATTCGAGATATCGACCTGAGGGTTCTCGTCGAGGAACTCCGCCATCTCAAGCCAGATGGTCGGCACTGCCGCCGAGAATGTCACCGCCTCCTCGTCGATCAACCGGGCGATACTCTCAGGGTCGGTGTGGACCGTCGGGAACACCTGTTTTGCCCCGACCATCGTCGAGGCGTAGGGAACCCCCCAGCCGTTGGCGTGGAACATCGGGACGACCGGCAGTGTGACGTCTGACTCGCCGATCCTGTTGGCGTCGGTGTGGCCGGTCATGACGCTGTGGAGGTAGATGGCGCGGTGGCTGTACTGGACACCCTTTGGCTTGCCCGTCGTCCCCGAGGTGTGACACATCCCGTACTCCGAATCCTCGTCGAGGTCGGGCCACTCGTACTCGGTCGGGTGGCCGTCGATCAACTCCTCGTAGGCGACGACCGGCTCCAGGTCGGTCTCGGGGACCTCGTCGGCCAGCACGACGTACTGCTCGACGGTGTCCAACTGGTCGGCGTTGGCCTCGACCTTCTCCATCAGGGCCGGGTCGATAAAGAGAACCTCGTCGGCGGCGTCGTTGACAGTGAACTGGAAGTGCCCGTCGGGCAGGCGCATGTTACACATGTGGAGGCTGCGACCCGTACAGCCCGGCGCGAAGTAGAGTTCGAGGTGTCGGTAGTGGTTCATCGCGACCGCGCCAACCCGGCCGCCCTCGCTGACGCCGAGTTCGTCCAGCGCGTGCCCGAGTTGGGCGACCCGGTCGGCCGCGTCGGCGTACGTGTAGCGGTGCTTCGAGCCGTCCGGCTGGAGGGTGACGACCTCCCGCTCCGGAAACAGCTCCTCGGCGCGGCCGATGATCTTGTCGATTGTGAGTTGCACGTCCATCATAGACACTGTCACTGTTGCCCGGGAGCGACTTATAAGTTGACGACATCGGCCCGAGCGTGATGCAGGGGGGTGCCAGGGCGAGTGATAACCCTGTACGCTTATCTCCCTGGCCGCGACAGAAGGGGTATGCGACTTGACGGAGTGCGCGTCCTCGACCTCTCGCAACTGCTCCCGGGCCCGTACGCCACACAACTGCTGGCCGACGCGGGCGCGGACGTGATCAAGGTGGAGACGGTGGATGTCGGCGACGGCGCCCGCTACTCCCCCCCACAGACCGAGGGTGGTGTCGGTGCCCTCTTCGACGCCGTCAACCGCGGCAAACGAAGTGTCGCGCTGGACCTCAAAGACGAGGCGGGCCACGAGGCGTTCATGCAACTGGCCGAAACCGCCGACGTCATCTTCGAGCAGTTCCGGCCCGGGGTCGTCGACCGGTTGGGCGTCGACTACGAGTCCGTCCGGGAGCGAAACGCCGAGGTCGTCTACTGCTCGCTGACCGGCTTTGGCCAGGCCGGCCCCCACGAGAACCGTGTCGGTCACGACCTCAACTACATCGGGATGGCGGGCCTGCTGGACATGACCCGCGAGGACCCCGAGATGGCCCCACAGATCCCCGGGTACCCGGTCGCCGATATGGCCGGCGGGCTCCTCTCCGCGTTCGGTATCGTCGGCGCCCTCGCCTCCCGGGAACTGGGCAACACCGGCGGCGAGTACGTCGACGTGGCGATGACCGACGTCATTCTCTCCTTCTCGCAGGCGGTCGCCCACGAGGGCCTCACCGGCGGGGACCCCCGGCCGGGTGCGACGACACTCAGCGGCGGCCTGCCCTGGTACGACGTCTACGAGACCGCAGACGGCGAGTACGTCACCATCGCCGCCCTCGAGCCGAAGTTCTGGGAGACCTTCTGTGAGGCCGTCGGCCGGGAGGACCTTGTCGACAGCCACACCACCGACGACCCCGCGGAACTCGCGGCGGTCCGCGAGGAACTCGAGGGGGTCTTCGCCGGCAAGACCCGCGCGGAGTGGGAGGCGGAACTCGGGGACGTGGAGGCGATGGTCGCGCCGGTCCGCACGCCCGCCGAAGCGTACGACAGCGACCACGTCGCGGCCCGGGACCTGGTGGACCGGAGCACAGACACGCCACGGGTCGGCTTCCCGGTCCACTCCTCGGAGCCCGCCGACAACGCCGAGACGGGCCCGCCGGGCCACGGCGCGGACACCCGTGCCCTGCTGTCGGCGGCCGGCTACGACGAGGAGGAACTCGACCGACTGGCCGAGGAGGGCGTCCTCGGCGGGTAGCCCCGTAGCCCCGTAGTTCAGTAGGTGAACAGGTCGACGCCGCCGGTGGCGCCAACGACCTGCCCGGTCACGTAGGAGGCCTGCTCGGAGGCCAGGTAGGCGGTCAGATTCGCCACGTCGGCCTCCGTGCCGAGGTGGCCCATCGGCGTCGCACGGGCGATATCGGCGTAGTGTGGGCTGATCTCCTCGAGTTCGTCCGGCGTCAGGTCCGCCAGGTCCGCGACGACGATGTTTGGGGCGACGATGTTCGAGGTGACGCCGTCGGGCGCACCCTCCAGCGCGAGCGTCTTCCCAAAGCCGATCAGGCCGGCTTTCGTCGCGGAGTAGGAGAGTTGGCCGAAGCCGCCGTACCAGCCGGCCATCGACGACATCGTAATGACCCGACCCCAACCCCGCTCGCGCATCGCGGGGAAGACCTCTTTCGTGATGTTGTAGGTGCCGGTGAGGTTGATCAGGATGTCCCGGTCCCACAGGTCCTCGTCGAGGTCGCCGGCCCGGCCGGTGGCGTCGACCATCCCGGCGTTGTTGACGAGCACGTCGACCCCGCCGGTCTCCTCGCGGAGGTCGTCGACCGTCTCGGCGACCTGCTCGCGGTCGGTCAGGTCACAGACGGCGGCGATAGCGTCACCGCCCTCCTCCTCGACATCGTCGACGACCTCCTGTGTGCCGTCCTCGTCGACATCGAGCACGACGACCTCCGCCCCCTCCTCGGCGAGTGTGTGACAGTCCTCGCTCCCGATACGACCCGCACCGCCAGTGACAAGTGCCGTCTTGTCGTCGAGTCCGAAGTCCATTGCACTCCGCTGTTTGGAGGCGTCGGGCATAAACCTCGGTCACTCGGCGGGCACCGTCGATAGGACACACGCCCTCTCAGGCCCCGGCAGGTGCCTCACCCCCCGACTCCTCGCCGCCGGCGGTCCGGAGGTGGAGCCAGGTGACACAGCACAGCGAGACGAACCCGGAGGTTGCCGCGAGCCCGAACAGAAGCCGGTAGCCAAACAGGGTGTAAACGCGGGCGCCGCCGACGGTCTGGCCGGTCCAGTAGGCGTCGAGGATTGCGCCCATCACGGTCGGGAAGACGGCCGCACCGCTGAACGCCAGGGCGTTGACTGTCCCCGTGGCGACACCGCTGGCCTCGCTGCCGTAGCGGTTTTTCACGACGGTGTACCCGAGCGCGTACCCGCCGGCGAGGAAGCTCACCAGAAAGAAGGTGAGGCCGACACTCCAGAGCGGCGGCTTGCCCGTCAGCGCGAGCAGGGCGAACGCACCCGTGTACAGCACCCCCCCGCCGACCATCAGGCGCGTCCGCACGCCGAGATAGTCGGAGACCCGGCCGATGACCGGCGGACCGAGCAACAGCCCCACACTCCCCAGGAGGACCGTGGTGGAGGCGGCCGTGACAGACTGGTCGTACACCTGCGCGACGTAGGGCACCCCCCAGAGCCCGAGGACGGTGAGGTTGAGCCCGGTCGAACAGAACAGGGCAACACCGGCGAGCCAGGTGTCCCGGCCACCGAGGACGGTCCGGGCGTTTGTTGCGACCTCCCGGAGGCTCAGCGTCGGCGCGGAGGGGACGTTCTCCACGGGCTGGAGGCCGGCGTCGGCCGGTCTGTCGCGCGCCAGCAGCCAGACGACAGCCGCAATGGCGAAGCCGGCGGCCCCGAGCGCGAGGAAGGTTGTTCGGAGGCCGACAGTCTGCTGGAACACCGAAAGCGGCGTGGTCGCGAGGATTCCGCCGAGACCCGCGATGGCGATTGTGAGGCCGTTCATCGTGGCGAACTCGTCGGGACGGTACCAGTTCGCACAAAACCGGAGGGTGGCGATGAAGATGACGCTGGCCCCGAGCCCGATACACAGCCGCGCGAGAAAGGCGACGGGGTAGACCTCCGCGAGCCCGAACGTCACCCCGCCGGCGCTCATCACGAGGACGCCGACAGTCGCGGTCGTCCGGATACCCAGCCGGTCCGAGAGCACGCCCGCGACCACCTGCATGGGCGCGTAGATGTAGAAAAACGAGGAGTGGAGTGTCCCGAGTTGCGAGCCCGTGGCGTCGAAGGCACGCATCAGGTCCTCCGAGAGCACCGCCGAGGAGAGGCGGTGGACGTTCACGAGCAGGAAGCCGAGCGCGAGGGCAGCCCAGACGACCCACCGCCGGCGCGTCGGGTCGGACCAGAGGTTCATCATCGGTACCACTCACCCGCCGGCAAAAACGCTTGATATACGTGGCCGCGACACACGAGCAGGGGTGACGGGCGCTTCACCGTGCCCCGCGCCCTGTGGGTTGTCCAGCGACGGCCTCCGGCCGGGACACACCGGTACCGATAGCCGGTAGACGAGACGGCTCACAGCCGCCCGGAGGCTACCCGCAGGCTGAGGGGGCCGGCGTCCACCGGAGGACCGCACCTGTCCCAAGGACAAACTGTATGAGTCAGCGTGTAGACCGAAACGGTATGTTCGACAAGTCGACGTGGATCCGGCTGCCACGCAACGTCGTCGTCGGTCACGGCGTGCTCGAGCAGACCGGCGACGTCATTACGGACCTGCACCTGTCGGGGCGGCCGCTCGTGGTCACGAGCCCGACTCCGCGGGCGGTTGCCGGCGAGCGTGTCCGTGACCTGCTGGCCGGCGCCGACACCGACCCCGCGCTCGTCGAGGTCGGGGAGGCCAGTTTCGCGGCCGTCGAGCGGGTAATCGAGACCGTCAGCGAAACCGGCGCCGGCTACCTCGTCGGCGTCGGCGGCGGCAAGGCTATCGACATCGCGAAGATGGCCGCCGAGGACCGCGGCCTCGGCTTCATCTCGGTCCCGACCGCGGCCAGCCACGACGGTATCGTCTCCGGCCGGGGGTCGGTGCCCGAGCGCGATACCCGTCACAGTGTCGCCGCCGAGCCACCCCTGGCTGTCATCGCGGACACGACGGTCCTCGCGGAGGCCCCCTGGCGGCTGACAACCGCCGGGTGTGCCGACATCATCTCGAACTACACCGCGGTCCGTGACTGGGAGCTGGCCCACCGGCTCCAGAACGCCGAGTACTCCGAGTACGCCGGCGCGCTCTCGCGGATGACCGCCGAGATGCTCGTCCAGAACGCCGACTCGATAAAGGAGGGCCTCGAGGAGTCCGCGTGGGTCGTCGTGAAGGCGCTGGTCTCCTCGGGGGTCGCGATGTCTATCGCGGGCTCCTCCCGGCCGGCCAGTGGCGCCGAACACCTCTTTTCACACCGGCTGGACCGGCTCGAACCGGACGCGGCCTTGCACGGCCACCAGGTCGGTGTGGGCGCGGTGATGACCGAGTACCTCCACACCGGCGAGAACGGTGACTGGCGGGACGTCCGCCGCGCGCTGACGGCGATCGGTGCCCCCACGACCGCCGAGGGCCTCGGTATCGGCGAGCCGACGGTTATCGAGGCGCTGACGACCGCCCACGAGATCCGCGACCGGTACACCATCCTCGGCAACGGCATGAACGAGGCGGCGGCCCGGGAGGCTGCCACCGTCACCGGCGTGGTCTGAGCCGACAGCTACCGTGCCCGGCGCGGGCCAGGACCCCGATAGTGCGTTTTTTGCCCCCGCGGCGTCTGGTGGCGAACAATGAGTACCGGCGAGTACGACTACGAGGAGCTGGGGCTGGTGGCCGGCCTGGAGATCCACCAGCAACTCGACACCGAGACCAAGCTGTTCTGTGCGTGTCCGACCGACCGCCGCGAGCCCGAGGCGTCGACGCGGAGCTTCACCCGGTATCTCCACCCGACAACGTCCGAACTGGGAGAGGTCGACGCCGCCGCCCTCGAGGAGAGCCGTGTCGAGCGGGAGTTCGACTATCTCGCCTACGACTCCACCTGCCTGGTCGAGGAGGACGACGAGCCCCCCGGGCGTGTCGACCGGGAGGCGATGGAGACCACCCTCGAGGTCGCCGCCCTGCTGGATATGGACCCCGTCGACCAGGCCCACGTCATGCGGAAGATCGTCGTCGACGGGTCGAACACGACCGGCTTCCAGCGGTCGATGCTGGTCGCGACCGACGGCGCCATCGAGACCGGCGAGGGGCCGGTCGGCGTCGAGGACATCATGCTCGAGGAGGAGAGCGCCCAGCGTATCGCGGAGACCGACACCGGGGTGCGCTACAGCCTCGACCGGCTGGGGGTCCCGCTCGTCGAGATCGGCACCGACCCGGACATCCGCACACCCGAGCAGGCCCGGGAGGCCGCCGAGCGGATCGGGATGTTGCTGCGCTCGACGGGCAAGGTCAAACGGGGGCTCGGAACAATTCGCCAGGACGTCAACGTCTCGGTTGCCGACGGTGCCCGCGTGGAGATCAAGGGCGTCCAGAGTCTCGACGACATCGACGATATCGTCCGCAACGAGGCGGCCCGGCAGGCGGAACTGCTCGAGGTCCAGGCCGAACTCGCCGAGCGCGAGGCGGCTGTCGGCGACCCACAGGACGTCACCGGTGTCTTCGCGGACACCGACAGCGGCGTCATCCGGGGTGCACTCTCGGGGGGTGGCCGGGCGATGGCTGTCCGGCTGGCCGGGTTCGACGGGCTCGTCGGCCGCGAACTCCTGCCCGACCGACGCCTGGGGACCGAGTTCGCCGACCACGCCAAGCGCCACGGCGCCGGGGGTATCTTCCACACCGACGAACTCCCGGCGTACGGGGTCACCGAGAGCGAGGTCGAGGCGCTTCGGGAGGCCGTCGACGCCGAGGACGACGACGCCGTCGCGCTCGTGGCCGACGACCCCGAGACCGCGACGCTGGCGACCGACGCCGTCGCCGAGCGCGCGGCAACCGCAATCGAAGGGGTCCCCGAGGAGACCCGGGACGCGCTGGAGGAGGGCACCACCCGGTATCTGCGCCCGCTGCCGGGCGCCGCGCGGATGTACCCCGAGACGGACGTGCCGCCGGTCGAGCCCGACCCGTCGGCGGTCGAGCCACCCGAACTCCTCACGGAGAAGGTCGCCCGGTACCAGGCCGAGTTTGGCCTCGACGAGGGTCTCGCCGAACAGGTCGCCTACGGCCGCCGGATGCCCCTGTTCGAGGCGGCCGTCGACCGCGGCGTCGACCCCAACCTCGCGGCCCGGACCGTCGAGTCCACCGTCACGGAACTCCGCCGTGACGGGGTTTCCGTCGAGGACCTCACCGACGACCACTTCCGCGGCGTCTTTGCCCTGCTCGCCGACGACGAGGTTGCCTCCGAGGGGGTGCCCGACCTGCTGACTGCGCTGGCCGAGGCGCCCGCCCTCTCCGTTGAGGAGGCCGCCGAGCAGGAGGGCCTCGGCAGTGCGGACACCGAGGCGGTCCGGGAGGCGGTGGTCGAGGTTGTCGAGCGCCACGAGGGCCAAATCGAGGCGGAGGGAATGGGTGCCTTCTCCGCGCTCATGGGCGAGTGTATGGGCGCACTCCGGGGGAAGGCCGAGGGCGATGTCGTGAGTGACGTCCTTCGCGAGGAGATCCAGAAGCGGGCGGCCTGAGCCGACAGGACCCCGGCAGGGGTCGGTGGACTCATTACCCCACGGGACAGCCGTCCCGGTATGTCCGTCGTAGACTCGCCGGTCCCGCGGCTGGGACTGGGGACCTGGCAGAACACAGACCCAGAGCAGTGCGTCGAGAGCGTCCGGACCGCGCTCGAGGCCGGCTACCGGCACATCGACACCGCCGAACTGTACGAGAACGAGGCGCCGGTCGGCGACGGGGTCCGGGCCGCCGACATCGACCGCGAGGCGGTCTACCTGGCGACGAAGGTGCTCCACCCGCGGGCGGTCGACGGGGGTGGGGCCGGCCTCGACCGCGGACAGATACGGGCGGCCGTCGAGGCCTGTCTCGACCGACTGGGCGTCGACAGCGTCGACCTCATGTACGTCCACTGGCCGGCGACCTGGGACCTCGACCTCGTCCACACGGAACTCGCCGAGTGCCGGGACGACGGGCTGGTCGACGGTGTCGGCGTCTCGAACTACGAGCCCGAGCACCTGGAGAGGGCACTCGATGTCGACCCCGCTATCGTCGCCAATCAGGTCGAGTGCCACCCGCTGCTCCCGCAGGCCGACCTCCGGGGCTACTGTGCCGATGTCGGTGTCGACGTGGTCGCGTACGCGCCGCTGGCGCATGGGAGTGTCTTCGAGGTGCCCGAACTCGAGGCGGTCGCCGACGAGCGCGGCGTCAGCGTCCCCCGGGTCGCGCTCGCGTGGCTGCTGGGGCTTGGCGTGGTGCCCGTCCCGAAGGCCACGGGCGCGGACCACATCCGCGACAACTTGGCCGCGCGGGAGCTGGAGCTGACCGACGACGAGCGGGCGCGAATCGAC
>CAZQZE010000059.1:0-11672 GCA_964597715.1 uncultured Halobacteriales archaeon | reverse complement strand
CCCCCGGGTGTGACCAGCAACCCCGCGGAGCAGGCCAGTCTGGGCCCGGATAGCGGGTGGGTCAGCCGTCCGCGCTGCTCGCGTCGCCGGCAAGGCTGTCGGCGAGCCCTCTCGCCTCGCGCACGCGGCTCGGAATCCCCATCCGGGCGGTGTAGTTCGTCGCCAGGTGGATGCCAGGCGGCGTTTCCACCTCCTCGGTCCCCCACCAGGAGTGGTCGTAGGCGGGGAACCACCGTTCGCGGCGCTCGATGTCGAGCACCGTCGCCCCGGTGCCTGTCGCCTGTTCGAACTCCTGTCGGGCGATCTCGCCGACTCGGTCGTCGGAGCGCTCCAGGATGCCGGGCTCGTGCATCCCGCCGAGAAAGACCGTACAGAGGTCGTCACGGTCGAAGAGGACGCCGTTGAACGAGACGCCAAGCGTGTGGAGGTCCTCCTGGTAGCTGACCTGGTAGCCCAGGCCGTCGGCCGGCTCGGTCTCACTCCGCAGGTAGACCAGCGCCAGCGGGTTGTAGGTCAACTCGCGCAGCCGGTCGGCGCCGGGGGCGAGCCCGGCGAGCAACTCGCCTGCCGCGTCCCCCGGGGCGGTCACGACGACGTGGTCGGCCTCGTAGGTGTCCTCGGTCGTCTCGACCGTGTACGTGTTCCCGGTCGTTGCGCCGCCGTCCGTGGCAGCCACGACCGTCCCGGCCGCCTCGGCCGGGGTGTTCGTGGCCGGTCGAACCCCGGTAACCGGCTCGTCGAGGTGAACCCGGTCGCTGTACGCGGCGGCGAGTGCCTCCGGGAACCGCTGGAGCCCGCCGTCGACGGTCGCCGGCGGGGCTTTGTCGCCCTGGCCGACCCGCTCGAGAAACGCCCTGAGCATGCTGCCGGCCTCGGCCTCACGGTCCATCAGACCCGAGAGTGCGAAGGCAGCGGGCATCTCGGCGGGGTCGGAGCCGTAGAGCCCGCCGTACAGCGGCCCGATAAAGCGCTCGTAGGCCTGTTGGCCGAACTTCCGGGTGAAGGTGTCGGCGACGGTCTCCTGGTCGACCCCCGGGCGTGTCAGCGGCTCGGCCAGCAGCCGGAGTTTCGCCGGCCAGGACAGGAGGTCGGTCCGGAGAAAGGTGTCAAGCGAGGTCGGTGCCGCCCGCAACTGACCGTCGGCGTAGACAAAGAGGGAGCCGTTCTCGGCGGTGACGAGGTCGTCCCCGATACCCGCGGCGTCGAGCAACTCGCGGACACCGGGGGTTGCGCGCATCCGCTGTGGGCCGACCTCCGCGACGGTGCCGTCGACCGGGCGTGACTGGATTACCCCGCCGGCCGCCTCCCGTGCTTCGAGAGCCACCGTGTCGACCCCGCGTTCGGCGAGGAAGTGGGTGAGCGCGAGTCCTGTAACGCCTGCCCCGACGGTGACGACGCGCATGTCAGTCGTCGGCTCCGAGGTCGGCCGCGTCGGCCTCGATAGCCTCGGCGTGTGGCGTCTCCTGTGGGGCGTTCAGACACATCGTCCCCGGCACGTCCCGGCACTTACACTGGCGGTACTGGTAGTACTCCGGCGCAAAGTCAGCCAGGAACGGCTCTAACAGGTCCGCAAAGACCGCCGGCAGCCGCTCGTCGTCGTGTGGGATCGGGACGCGGTGGAACTCCAGGCCGGTCGCCTCGGCCTCCTCGCGGAGTTCGATGTCCAGTTCGGAGAGGGTCTCGCTCTGCTCGTGGAGGAAGCTGACCGGCTCGACGACAACCCGCTCGGCGTCGATGTCGGTCACCAGGTCCTCCACCTCGGGTCCGGTCCAGGGGATGTCGCGGTTCTCGTGGTTCTGGAAGCCGACGTGGTACTCCTCGACCCCGAGCAGTGAGGCCATGACCGAGGTGTACTCGTCGACGTAGATGTCGTAGCGGCTCCCCTCCTCTAAGTAGTGCTTTGGCGTGCCGTGTGCCGAGAAGACGAGCGCAGTGTCGTCGTCGGCCAGGTCGACGCCCCACTCCTCGGCGTGGTCGGCGATGTTCTCGGCGCGGATGTGGTTGTACTGTGGCTGCTTGTGCCAGCCGGTGATCGCCTGGAAGGGCACCCCCCAGTCGCGGTCGTCGATGGACGCCTCGAGTTCATCCAGCGAGATGACGTTCGTCGAGGGGCCACACAGCGGGTAGACCGGCAGGCCGATGACCCGGTCGACATCGTCCTCGTGGGCGGCCGCGGCGGCGTCCGGGATCAGCGGCTCGGTGTACTGCATCCCCATGTACGTGTTCACGTCGAACCCACGGTCGCGGAGTTCGGCCTCGAGTGCCTCCGTCTGGCCGCGGGCCTGCCCGTTCAGCGGTGACCCGCCGATCTCCTCGTACTCCTCGATCAGGCCGGGTGCGCGGCGCTTGGCCAGCTTTCGGGACCGCTCGCGTGCGGCCTCCTCGGAGTCGTACTCCTCGAGGTCCGCGTTGGCCATGAAGATGCGCTCGAGGTAGTCGACGACGGCCGCTCGGTCGGGCTCGGACGGCTCACCGAAGTTCAGCACGACGACGCCTGTAGTCATATATCCCTGTTGGGCGAAAGCGTTGAAAAGCTGTCGTTGTCCGGTCGGCGAGTCTCAGCTCCGCCAGTATGCCCGCGCCGGCAGGACGAACACCGGTAAGGTCTCCAGCCGGCCGGCCCACATCAGAAAGGCCATGACCAGCTTCGAGAGGCCTGTGAAGGGGATATGGCTGGTCATCGTCCCCACGACGCCAATACCCGGCGACACTGCCAAGCGTCGCCGCGGTTGCCGAGACGATGCCGAACAGTGAGACCGTCCCGGCGGCCCGGGGGGTGTCGACTGCCAGCGCCGCGACGCCGACGAGGAAGATGGCCACGTAGAGAGGTGTAACCGAGAAGATACCCCTGACGGCAGTCTCGTCGAGCGCGCGCCCAGCCGGACCGGCGACACCGCCTCGGGGTGGACGGTCGTGAGCACCCCGCGCTCTACTGTCATGATGGATAGCGTCCGGACCATCTTCAGCGCACCGCCGGTCGACCCCGGGGGCCCGCCCAGAAAGAGCGCGAGGAGGCTGCACCCGGCCCGCCAGCCGACGCGAACTGAGCCCACGGTCAGAGCGCCGCCGTTGCCTCCTCGAGAACCTCGGCGTCGACAAAGACCACAATCGAGTCGCCAGCCTCGACGGTCGTCCCGCCGCGCGGGATGACAAAGTCCTCTCCGCGGACGATGGCACCGACCACGACCCCATCCGGCAGGTCGGCGACCGCGTCGCTGATCTGGCGGCCCGCCAGGACGCTCTCGTCGTCGACGGTGAACTCGACCACCTCCGCCCGGTCGGACCCGATCAGCGAGACGTTCTCGGCGTAGCGCTCCCGGGTGAACCGGGTGATCTCCTCGGCGGTCACCTCCCGCGGGTTGACCCCCACGTCGATGCCGACCTCCTCGAACAGGCGGACGTAGGCGCCGTCGTCGACAATAGCGACCGCGCGGCTGGCACCGAGCCGCTTTGCCAGCAGCGAGGCGAGCAGGTTCCTCTCGTCGCTGTCGAGCGCCGCGACCACCGCGTCGACCTCGCCGATGTGCTCGCGCTCGAGAAACTCCCGGTCGGTGGCGTCGCTCTCGAGGACGGTGGTATCCTGGAGCCGCTCGGCGAGGTCACGGGCCCGGCCTGGGTCACGCTCGATCAGACGGGGATGGAGTCCGCGCCGCTCCAGCAGGCGGGCAACCTGGTAGCCGATGTCGCTCCCGCCGACGACCAGGACGTCCGAGACCCCACTGGCGTGGGGGGCGACCTCCGCGGCCATCGCCTGGACGCTCCCGTTCGAGCCGATGACGACCACCTCGTCACTGGCCCCGAGCACGGTCGCGCCCGTGGGGATGACCACCTCGCTGCTTTCCTCACCGGGGTCGTCGTCACCCTGTTTGCGGATGACAGCCGCGAAGGTCAGCGAGTCGAACCGGTCGGCTTCCTGGACGGTCTGCCCGCAGATCGGGCTTCCGTCGGGGATCTCGAACTCCGCCATCCGGACGCGCCCGCCGGCGAAGCTGTCGACATCGCGGGCGGAGGGGAGACCGATCACCCGGGCGGCTGTCCGGGCGGTCAGCAGGTTCGTCCCGACCATGAAGTCGACGCCGAGTGCCCCCTCAGCCTGTTCCCAGGTCTCGAGATAGTTGGTGTTCTTGACGCGGGCAATCGTGAACGGGTCGCCGACGGTCTTGACCGTGCCGCAGGTGACGATGTTGGTCTCGTCGGCGTCGGTGCTCGCGATCACCATGTCGCTCTCCTCGACCCCCGCCTCCCGCAGCGTCGACAGCGAGGCGCCGTCACCCTCGATGGCGAGGACGTCAAGGTCGTAGGTCAGCGCCTCGACGCGCTCCTCGTCCATGTCGACCACGACCACCTCGTGTTCCTCGGCGAGGCTCGCGGCGATGGACGAGCCGACCTGTCCCGCACCGACGACGATTACCCGCACACGCCGGTCACCATTGTTGTCCGGGCTTTCATCGGGGCGAGTAAGTGGATTTCCATTTTAGCTGTCGGCCAGGGACGGCCGGTGTGGACCGTGACCGTGACCGTACCGCAGTACCGGTGCTCGGACGTCGGGGGGATACCACCGCTTGGCCACTCACAGCCACAGAGAGGCGGTGTCGGGGGACCGAGCCCGACCCCCCCGTTCGCGCCGTCTGCCGGGCGTCTGACGGAGAGTTATGTGGCGGGCTCCGCCACGTCACACAGATGGCAGAGACCGAAGAGATCACCGTCGCCGACGTCAGCGATGGGCCGGGCACCGACGGCCAGTCGGGGGCGCCGGTCGACCTCCCCGTCGTCGAGCTACTGACCGGGCGTGGGTTCATCACCGGCAAGAGCGGCAGCGGGAAGAGTATCCTCGGAGGAACGCCCGTCTACACCGAAGACGGGCGGAAACCGATCGAGCGGGTCGAGGAGGGTGAGCGGGTCCTCTCGCTCAACAGGTACACGTACGAACAGGAGTTCAGGGAGGTACAGGCGACAATCGAGCACACCGGCGAGCGGCTGCTTCGGATCACCCTGGAGGACGGGACCGAACTCGTCGGGACCGCAGACCACAGCTTTCTCACCGTCGACGACCTCGAAATCGTGCCGGTGAGGGGCGACCAGGTCGAGGAGGGGACCTGGATGCCGACCGCCAGGGAGCTCCCGAGCCCCGGTTCCGTCACTGAGGTCGACCTCACGGAGTATCTGGGCGGGGCGAACAACGTCGTCGTCGACGGGGGCGTCATCCGGAGCGGGCCACGGGTCGAGGACCGGACGCTCGACCTGGAGTTCGGGACAGGAAAGGAGATCGGGCTGTATCTGGCGGAAGGCTCGTTCGACGGGGGTATGACGATCCAGATTTCGAACGTCGCCGACGGGGTGCGGGAGTTTCTCGACTCGCGTGGCTACAACGTCTCCGAGCGGACCTGCAACAAGGGATTCCAGCCGTACGCCCGGTTTCTCGACGCCGAGTTCGGCAGAGGCTCCGGCGAAAAGTCGCTCCCGGGCTGGGTCTTCGACGCCCCGGCGCCGTTCCGGGCCGGCCTCCTGTCGGGGTATTTCGACGGCGACGGGACGGTCACCGAGGAAGAGGTGACGGCAATCTCGAAGTCGGAATCGTTGATTGCCGGGATCAAGGAGTTGCTGGCCCAGTTCGGGGTTTCCGCGACTGTCCGGGAGAAATACACGTTGTACGAGGGTGACAGGCGCCGGTACCGCCGTCTCAGGGTCGACGCGCGCTGCATCGAACGGTTCGCCGACACAGTCGACCTGAGCGTCGAGCGGAAGGCACGACGGCTCGCCGACTACTGCGAGGCTCTGGATGACGGGGAGCGGTACGATTCGAAGGACATGATCCCGGAGTTCGGGTCGGTACTCAACGCTGCCGCACGGACGGCAGCCTGGACCGAGCGGGACAGCGAGCGCCGGGCTGACGGACAGTCCGTTCACCACCTCACGCGCAAACAGAAGGCCGGCCGTCGGACGTACAACCGCCTCGTCGAGGAACTCGACGTCGGTGGCCGCGCAAAGGCGTTCGGGGTGTCGGATATCCACTGGCAGCGGGTCGTCTCCGTCGAGGAGGTCGACGGACAGCGGGCGGTGTACGACCTCGATGTCGAGCACAATGACAACTTCATCGCCGACGGCGTATTCGTTCACAACTCGAACTCCGCGAGTGTCGTCGCCGAGAAGCTACTCGACAGCGGGTTCGGTCTCTTCATCGTCGACATCGACGGCGAGTACTACGGGCTGAAAGAGGAGTACGAGATCCTTCACGTCGGGGCCGACGAGGAGTGTGACATCCAGGTCGGCGAGGACCACGCCGAGAAACTCGCCTCGCTGGCCCTCGAGCAGAACGTCCCCATCATCCTCGACGTCTCCTCGTTTCTCGACGAGAGCGAGGCGGAGGCGGTCCTGACCGCCGTGGCTCGCCACCTCTTCGCCAAGGCGAAAAAGCAGAAACAGCCCTTTTTGTTGCTTGTCGAGGAGGTCCACGAGTACATCCCCGAGGGTGGCTCGGTCGGGGAGTGCGGGAAGATGCTGATCAAGATCGGCAAGCGCGGCCGGAAACACGGGCTCGGTGTCGTCGGCATCAGTCAGCGGCCGGCGGACGTCAAGAAGGACTTTATCACCCAGTGTGACTGGCTGCTCTGGCACCGGCTGACCTGGGACAACGACACCAACGTCGTCCGGCGGGTGCTCGACGGGGAGTACGCCACGGCCGTCGAGGACCTGGACGACGGCGAGGGGTTTCTGGTGACCGACTGGTCCGAGTCGGTCCGCCGGGTCCAGTTCCACCGCAAGCAGACCTTCGACGCCGGGGCGACACCCGGTCTGGACGACGTCGAGCGTCCCGACCTGAAGTCTGTCAGTACCGACCTTGTCGCCGAGTTAGCGGAGATAAGCGAGGCGGCACAGGCCCGGGAGAGCCGGGTCGAGGAGCTCAGGGAGGAACTGGACCGGAAGAACTCCCGGGTCGCCGAACTCGAGGCCGAGTTACGGGACGCCCGCGACCTGAGCCGGATGGCCGACCAGTTTGTCGGTGCCTTGCTCGACCAGGTCGACGGGGCCGCGCCCGGTCGCACCGAGCAGGAGCGCATGCGCGAGCGCCGGGCGCGGCGCGGTGCGGACTCCGGGTCCGAACGCGAGGGGGACGAGGATACCGTCGAGGCCACCACGGGCGGGAGAGGAGACAGCGGGGACGCGCTCGGTGACGGCGAGACGGGCGAGGCCCCCGTGGCGGCGGCGGCGAGCGTGACCGAAGCCGGCGCGTCCAGGACCCACGACGCGGGCGGCGCGTCCACACCCGGTGCCGGGTCGAACGGAGCCGCGCCCCCATCGGTGGGCGGCGACACGGCCGCCGACGCGGGGGGCGCACGGCGCCTCAGCGCCGAGGCGACACTCGAGGCGCTGCGTGACCCGGTCGGCGAGATGGCAAGCGGCGGTGGGTCGGACAGTTTTGCCGTGACGGCCGCGGCGGGGTGTGCGGGCGAGGCCGACGGCGAGGAGCCCCTGCTCGTCCGGGAGCTAAAAGCGGAGGTGGGTGGCCTGGATACCCGCACGCGGGGGATGCTCGCCTACTACACCGAGTCCGGACCGGGGACGCCGCTGGACGCCCACCTCGCAGCCGGCGGTGACGGCGACCGGACCCACGCCTACGCGCACAACCGCCGGCTACGGACCTGCGGGCTGGTCGAACACGTCGGCCGCGGCGCCTACGACGACCGGCTCCGGGACCTCCTGCGCGAGGGGCTGGACGGGGCGACAGCGGACGAACTCGAAGCCTACGCCCGGGAGGTCGAGGAGACGGTCCTCGGGTGACACATAGCGTCTACCGGCGAACGCGGCACGGCCGGCCCGGACCGCAGGCCTACCACGGCTGTTAGGGGTATTCTCGCTCCCCGCTGGGCCGGACCTGATGTCGGCTCACGCCGAAGCGACCAGCCCCTCGAGCGCGGCTCTGGGGTCCGTGGCCTTCGCGACGCCGCTTGCGAGGAGCACACCGTCGGCCCCGAGTTCGCGGGCCGCAGCGAGGTCGTCGCCGGTCGAGATCCCGGCCCCACAGTAGACGTCGACACCGGGGTCGACCCGTGCTGCGGCGGCGACGGCGTCCTCGACGACCCCGGGGTCTGCGCCGCTGACGGGTGTGCCCGTGCCGATGAGTTCGGGCGGCTCGACGGCGACCGCGTCGGGGCCGAGCGCGGCTGCGGCCGCGACCTGGTCGGGGTTGTTCGCACAGACGACCGTCCTGAGACCTGCGCGGTCCGCCGCGTCGAGGCCGGCGTCGATATCCGCGAGCCGTAGCCGGCGCTCGGAGTGGTTACAGAGTGTGCCGACGGCACCGGCGTCGGCGACCGTCTCGGCGAGTGTGCTTCCGGTGTGGCTGCCGCTGGCGACCGGGCTGACGTGCTGGGCCCAGGTCTCGACGCCGGTCGCGGCAACGCGGTCGAGGTGTGCTGCCTGCGGGGCGACCGCAACGGTCGCGTCACTGTCAGCACCAACCGCGGCCGCGGCCTCGGCGACCGCGACCGGGTCACAGGCGTATGTCTTCAGATTGACGAGGACGAACATACGGGGTGGGCGGCCGGGCCGGGCAAATAGGTTGTGAGTCGGGCGTCACGGGTCGCCTGCGGTCAGTCCTTGCGCTCGACCACGTCACCCAGTGTGTACTCGCCGGTCGAGGAGCCACCACTCCACTCGGTGGCCTCGTCGCCGCCGCTGAGCGTCAGGTCGACGTCCAGCGCCCGCTCGACTTTCCCTTGAACGTCGTCGCTCGGGAGCGTGTCGCCGTGCTCGAGTTTGCGGATCAGGCTGGCCTTCTCGTTGAGTTGCTTTGCGAGGTCCTCCTGGCTCAGCCCGGCCCCCTCGCGACCCTGACGGATCCGGTCGCCGTAGTCCGGGGCGAGTTCGTCGAGGTCGTCGTAGCGGTCGTTCCGGCGGCTCCGACCGCCGGAGGAACCTGTCGAGCCCTCGGAGGAGGTACCTGACGCCGACGAGTCGGAGCCGCTTGACGTCGAGTACTTCGTCGACGTCGAGGAGGGCTCCTCGGTGCGGACCTCCGTCCCGAACTCCGTGCAGTTGTCACACACGTCAAGCTCCGCACCCTCGATCTTGACGCGGTTCGGGTCGGACGTCTCGGCCCCGCACATCTCACACTGGACCATACGCACGCTTGGCTATCCCACCGGATAAATCGTACGCCAGGCTGCGCCTGCGTGAGACGTGTCGAACCAGGACCAGCCACGGACCTACTGCAACGCACGCATCGAGAGATAGAACCGCTGGAGTGCCGTCAGGTGGCCCACGACCGCAAAGAGCACGAGTACCCAGCCGACCGGCCCCAGCCCGGCGACCGTCAGGCTCACGAACGGCGTCACTGCCGTGACGGCGGTGACGACCACCAGCCGGTCGGCCCGCCCGAGAAGCCCGCCGTAGACGCGGTCGAGACCGACCGCCTGGGCCTGGGTCCCCAGATACGAGGTCATCAACACGCCCGTGACGGCCGCAACCCCGACCCCGTACCGGTCGACGCCGGCTGCGAGCCCGGCGATGACGACGAGGTCGGCGTACCGGTCGAGGACGTGGTCGAGCAGGTCACCGGCCCGCGAGTCCGCCCCGAGTTCGCGGGCCAGCGCCCCGTCGAGCACGTCCAGCCAGCCGTTGGTCATCACCAGTAACGCGCCAACCGGATAGAGCGTGGCGTTGCCCCTCGCGAGTCCGAAACACAGCCCGGCGGCCGCGGCAGCCCCGAACGCGACGACGCTGACACCGTCGGGGCTGAGGCCGACCCGCTCCGCGGCGGCGACGAACGGGGCGATACCCCGGTCGGCAACCGAGCGAAAGCGCTCGAGCGTCATAGGTACTCGACAAAGGAGACCGTCCCCGCGCTCGGCTCGCGCTCGCCTGCCATGACGGCCTCGATAGCTGCCGTCACCGCCGCGGGGTCCAGGCCGGTGGTGTCGACCTCGTAGACCCGGCCCTCGCCGTGACGGTCGACAGCCTCCGCGAGCACGATGTCGAGCGCCTCGCTCTCGGCGTTCTCCGCGACCGTCTGCCTCGGTTCGCCGCGCCTGCGCAACCGTGCCTCCAGCTCCTCCGGGTGGCACCGCAGGACGACAACACGGTCGGCGTCGAAGCGGTGTGCCAGGTGGGACTCGAGGAGCACCTCCTCGCGGCCCGCGAGCCAGTCCGCGACGGCGTCGATGTCGGTCACCAGCGTGTCCCGCTGGTCGTCACGGCCGGTCGTGAGCCCCGCCTCGCGGATAACCTCGTTGAGGTGGACCACCTCGTGGTCGGATTCGAGACGCTCAGTAGCGGTGGTCTTTCCTGTCCCCGGCGTGCCGGTGACGGCGACCCTCACCCAGCCAACACCTCCGCGAGCACGTTGTTGAGGACCGTGACAGCCTTGCGGGTCTCCTCGCGGGTGCCACAGGAGACCCGGACACAGTCCGGCAGGCCAAAGCTGGTGCAGTCCCGGATGATGACCCCGCGACGCTGGGCGGCCTCGACGACGGAGGCTGCGTCACCGACCTCCGCGAGCACGAAGTTGCCGCCGCTCTCCCAGGTGTGGGCCTCGAGGTGTTCGTGCATGTACTCGCGGGCCCACCGTGTCGTCTCGACGGTTCGCTCGACGTGGTCGTCGTCCTCCAGCGCGGCCAGCCCGGCCCGACAGGCAACCGAGTTTACCGCAAACGGCGTGTTGACCAGGCCGTAGGCGTCGGCCCACGCCCCGGGGACGAGCGCGTAGCCGACGCGCAGCCCCGCAAGCCCGTACGCCTTCGAGAAGGTTCGCAGGACGGCGACGCCCTCGCGGTCGTCGAGCAGGCGCCGGGCCGCCGGCCCCTCGCTGAACTCCCCGTAGGCCTCGTCGACGACCACGAGCGTCTCCTCGTCGGTCCGGTCGGCGACAGTCTCGATAGCCGACAGAGAGACCTCGCTGCCGGTGGGGTTGTGGGGGGTCGTGAGGTACACCACCCGGTGGCCGTCGTACGCCTCCATGACGGTCTCGGGGGACTGGGCAAAGTCGTCTGCCTTCGAGAGCCGGTAACTGTCCACCTCCGCGCCGGTGTACCGGGCGCTCATCGGGTAGTAGGCAAAGCCGGGTTCGGGGACGAGCGCCCGGTCGCCCGGCTCGAGAAACGCCCGTGCCAGCAGGTCGAGCGCGCCGTCGGCGCCGGGGGCGAGCCAGACCTGTTCGGCGGTCAGCCCCCACTCCTCCGCGATGGCGTCGGTCAGGTCAGTGTGGACGGCCTTCGGGTAGATGTGGAGGTCGGTTGCGGCCTCCTGGACCGCCTCGGCGGCGGCAGGGCTCGGGCCAAAGGGGTTCTCGTTTGAGGACAGTTTGACAAGGTCATCGGGGTCCATCCCGAGGTCCCGGGCTACCTCCTCGATGCCCCGACCGGCGCGGTAGGCGACGTGGGCGGACAGGTCCCGCGGTTCCATGTACAGGGAAAGCGGACGGCGGGTCTTAAGCGTGCTCACCTCCGGCGAGTCACCAACCGTTTTAGTCGGTCGGTCGTACGAACCGGTAGGGCGTGTGGCCTAGCGGACAGGGCGAGGGGTTCCTAACCCCTCGATCGCGGGTTCGAATCCCGCCACGCCCGTGCAGTGAGACGACGAGCGTAGGGAGTCGTCGAACGGACCGGAACGGGATTCGAATCACGCGAGACGAGCGAAGCAAGTCTCGCATCGGGTTCGAATCCCGCCACGCCCGT
>CAZQZE010000058.1:8580-11736 GCA_964597715.1 uncultured Halobacteriales archaeon | reverse complement strand
GGCATACTTCGGGCCTTGGGTGCCCGTGACCGCGGTTCAAATCCGCGCGAGCCCATCGTTGTGCGACGAACGGACGTGAGGAGCGAACCGTGTCGTCGCGCGGATTCGAATCAGGGAGGGGACCGACCGTGGTTCAAATCCGCGCGAGCCCACTTACTTGAGTTTTGCCGTGCGGGGCCGCCCGTCTCACTGACGGTTTCGGCGACAGCGTCGGATATCTCGTCGTTGACCTGGGGGGCGAATGTGCCGCCCTCGCACCGAGCCGGTGTGCTATTTCACCTGGGGGCCGCACACACGCCTGTGGCCCGATCCTATCGGTATGCTGAGTAGCACACCGACCGTATGCTGGGGCCTCCAACATACGCCGACGCATAGCCCGGCTTCGTCTTTTGCTGCTCCTCTCGGCGCCCGTACGCGCTCCATACGAGGAGGACCCCACCGAGCGTGGTGTCAAGCACCACGCTCCGGCGAGCCACGGAGAACTCTCCTGGACAACGACCTGTTCGGAGTGCGGGGGGTAGTCTGTCGTGTCCGACACCGAGGGTGACGGGTGACAGGCTCTCGTAGAAGCCCCAAGTCGGTGGTGGGTTTCGGCGGGCGTACCTATCGACAACAACCCTCGGTAAGTGTCCATTCGATGGTCAGTATGTGCAGACTGATACTGCCGGACAGAAGTACGTGAAGACCGGTGTCGTGCAGTGGCCCGAAATCCTGCAGTTTCGGCCCTCTCCGTCGGACGTGGGGTGCGAAATGTTCTGTCCGACAGTATGAGCGTAATCCTGCCCGTTTGTCAAGCCCTTTGAAACCGGAAACAGCGCACAATCCTCGGCGGTGGTCAACGGCACCGTCTGCGTCGGCAGTAGTGACCCAACTGTACGCGGTCGGCGCTGACGCGGCGGGGGAGAGGACGCCCACTGAGACGCCGGCAGACACCGGCGGCGACACTACCATCGGCGGCGAGTCACCTGGGTTTGGGGTGCCGGCAGCGGTCAGCCCACCCGGCGGGATGGGGCTACTGGCTGGCCCGACGGCGCGGCGACCATGGCGACCCCCCCGGCGAACGATAATCACGTCAGTGAGTTCCGCTTGGAGACGGAGAGACCGTCGCCGCACGGGCAGTACATTTCGTTCGGTCACAACGCTTCCGCGCGCGCCGAACACATACAACCGTGCTCGAACGGTATTACCCCTTCTCCAAGTGTTTCCCACGGGATCATGACCCACGACGGCCTCAGTGCCACCCAGTCGCTACCGGGTTTGCGCTGGGTACGGACAGCTCTGATTACCGGCCGGTGCCGACCGGCGGAGCGACTGTCCCGACCAGTAACTGTCGGCCACTGACCACAACCACCGGATGGCTCATCAGACCCGACCGAGAGTGCGTGCGCCGACAACCACCGGCTGTCACCCGGAAGATGTGGCACCAACAGTTACGCGCTGACCTCTTGCGGGAGGAGAGAATCCGCAGCGTACACGATACCTGCGGCGGTCAGCCCCGACAGGACAGCGATAATAACGGAGTTGAGGATCAGGTTGCCAAACTGTAGCGTTCCCAGCCCCCCAACCCCCCCACCGAAAACACTGGCAGAGCCGGCCAATCCAGTTTCTGTGAGCAGACTCTGGGGGATACTCGGAGCAAGGAGACCGAGGATGAGCGTTGACCCGAGTATGAAGACGAATGCACCGACCCCGGTGCTGACCGCTGCGGTTGCGAGTTTCGTACCCTTTGGCTCTGCCATCTGCGTCGCAATCACGACGGCGAACACGATTGCGAGTGTTAGGGCGATGAACGGTGCGATCAGGTTTGGGATATACGTCAGCAGCGCCGCGTGGGTTGTCGAGAGCCCCTGTGACAGGAGCTGTGCTGGGCCTGCAGCGGCGGTCGTGCCGCTCTCACCGGCGGCGCCGGCGAGTTGCTGTGCGGTCTTGACGGCCTGCGGAACAATCGAGAACCCACCGAGGCTCCCGAGTACGACCGCCAGCCCTCCCAGGAGCAAGCCACCGATAGCAAAGGACCCAACAATCCCCTTGAGATAGCCCATCGGCTTTGGCTGCTGAAGTTTGTCGACCACTGAGGGGCCGCCACGCTGTGGGGGTTGTCTGTACTGCCCCTGTGGCTGCTGCACTCGTGGCTGCTGTCTCTGTGATTGCTGTCCTTGTGGCTGCTGTCCCTGTGATTGCTGTCCTCGTGGCTGCTGTCTTCTTGGCTGTTCATCCTGCTGACGAGGGTTCACATCTCGATCAGACTCCTCTGACCCTGACATTGTGAGTGAAGAGACGTGAGTAACCAGTATATAAGACCACTCTCAATAGCAATTCTCCCGAATTTCTGTAATATCTTCTTATCTAGAGTCGGCCGCGAAGCGCTTGCCTGGAGATTGAACCGATACTACAGACCAACACCGACGGCAGACACCCACACCCAGGTATCACCTGGGTGTGAGCGCACTTTTGAGCACCTCTTCGCTCCGGTGGTGGGTGTCCCGCTACCCCGTCTCAGGACAGTAACACAATCTATCAACCACTCACCGACAGCCGCCCGCGCCGTCGGTGGTGAGGGGGCGGACCGAGTGCATCAAGAGCCAGGCGCGGCCGTATACGCGCGCCTAAGCTTAGTTTACTGTGTAGAAGGGGGGTCGCGGTCAGACAGGCCCCGGACCACCCCTGTCGAGAGCCGCCCCGCCCGCGTCGCGCGCGCCTCGGTTTACTCAGACGCTCTCTTCCCCGGGGGTGGCAGGTATGTCGGAGACCCCCGAGCGCGTGTGGTCGCGCGTAGATACCGTACCGGAGTCTCGAACAATCGGTCCTCATCCCACAGGTTATGATTCCCCCGCAAGATGGACTGTACCGGTACTCTTTCCGGACCAGTGATGTTTTATCCCCGTTTCCTCTGCTCCTCACCGTCCCCCTGCGCTCGCTGGACCCGCAACTATGCCAGGAGTGTGAGCTAGTGCCCCAGTCGGGGTTGTGGTAGTTTGCTCCCACGGTGACAGGATACCCCACTCGAAATTAACGCTATGTGCGGATACACCGCCTGGTTTGAGACACGAAAACACTATTCATGGGGACGATTAACTCACGGGAAACGATGAGTTCGGTCACACCGACAGCCGATACAGCGACGATAGAGGACACGGACCACGACGCGGTCGTCGT
>CAZQZE010000058.1:0-8480 GCA_964597715.1 uncultured Halobacteriales archaeon | reverse complement strand
CACCGACAGCCGATACAGCGACGATAGAGGACACGGACCACGACGCGGTCGTCGTAGGAGCCGGGTTCGCCGGGTTATACGCTCTCCACCGGCTCCGCGATCAAAAGGGGCTCTCCGTCAAGGTCATCGAGAAGGCCGACGACGTGGGCGGCACGTGGTACTGGAACCGGTATCCGGGCGCACGGTGCGACAGCGTCAGTTGGCTCTACTGCCTCTCGTTGGACGAGGAGACCCGCAACAAGTGGGAGTACAGCGAGCGGTTCCCCGAACGGAGCGAGATACAGGAGTACCAGCGGTTTGTGGCTGACGAACTGGACCTCTGGACGGACATCGAGTTCGGGACCGAGGTGACCGCGGCCACCTTCGACGAATCGAAGGGCACGTGGGAGGTCGACACCGACGACGGGTCGACCTACTCGACGCAGTTTTTCATCCCCGCGGTGGGCTGTCTCTCGACGCCGTACGTCCCCGACTTCGACGGGCTCGACGACTACGAAGGCGAGTGGTACCACACGGCCAAGTGGCCGCAAAACGGCGTTGAGTTCAGCGGCAAGCGCGTCGGCATCGTCGGTACCGGGTCGACGGGCATCCAGGCTATCCCCCGTGTCGCCGAGCGAGCCGAGCAGTTCACTGTCTTCCAGCGGACACCCAACTATGTCGTCCCCGCGAACAACGAACCGCTCTCCAAAGCGGACTGGGAGGAAATTCGGGAGAGCTACGACGAACTGTGGGAGGACGCCCGCTCCTCGGCCGTGGGCTTCGGGCGAGAGAATGAATTCGAGTCGATAACCACGGCCTCCGAGGAGGAGATCCAGCGGGCACTCGAAGAGCGCTGGGACAACGAGCAGCGGCTGACCAGCGTCTTCGAGGACGTGCTGAAAAACGAGGAGTCCAACGAACGAGTCCGGGAGTTCATCCGGTCGAAGATCCGCGAAATCGTCGACGACCCCGAGACCGCAGAAAAACTCGTCCCCCAGGGACCGACGGACCACCCTTACGCGGCCAAGCGCCCGCCGCTGGGCTACGGCGGCTATTACGAGACGTTCAACCGCGACGACGTCGACCTCGTGGACGTCCGTGCGGCGCCAATCGAACGACTCACCGAGGCCGGCATCCGCACGGCCGGCGACGAGTACGACCTCGACGCCATCATCTTCGCCACCGGCTTCGACGCGGTGACTGGCACGTTCGAGAAGCTGAACGTCGAGGGGCGAAATGGCACGACGCTCGAAGAGAAGTGGAACGCAGGCCCCCGCACGTATCTCGGGCTGGGCACACACGAGTTTCCCAATATGTTCACCATCACCGGGCCACAGAGCCCCTCCGTGCTGTCAAATATGACCGTCGCCATCGAGCAGCACGTCGAGTGGGTCACCGACACCATCGAAGACATGCTCGACAACGGCTACACCCATATGGAACCGACCGCCGACGCCGAGAACGAGTGGGTCGCACACGTCCAGGACCTGGTCGATGAGACCCTGTACAAGGAAGCCGAATCCTGGTATCTGGGGGAGAACATCCCCGGAAAGCCGAGCACCTTCATGGTCTACTGTGGCGGCATCGACGCCTACGGTGACAAACTCGACGAGGTCGACGCAAACGGCTATGAGGGCTTCGCGCTGGTCGAAAGCCCCGACGAACTCGAATAACGCAGCCTGGCGGGCGTTCTCAGACTCTCGTCATCCCCACCGAGCGGGGTACCCGAGCGGTGGGTCACGCAGGCGCGACCTCGGCCCTGCCGGCACTGGTCCGGATGGGCCGGGCGACCCGCTTGGCCCTGTGCCGCGATGGGACACCCTCTCCCGTAATCGCCCGCCCGTCGGAGGCGACTAGCCGCCAGCGCCACCCGTCGTCCGGGTCCTCGCTCGGGGGACAGCTCCTCGTCGGCGAAGGTCGTTGATACAGCGGCCGTTCCGAACCCTCCGAGCCGGCCTGAGTCCGAGAAGCCGGAGGGATACGTTGAGAAGCAGTTCAACTGGCAACCTGAGAAGCTGGACCACGGTCCACTTACGACACGGCGCAAAACCCACCCGTGGACCGACGGACCGTGCGGCCCTTAATCGGCTGGGGCCAACTCTGTGGAGTCTATTGCGCCGAGACCGAATACGGGTATAGTGGGCTCACACACCAATCTAAGGAGTCTATCCCCCAACACGCCGGTTTCCCGGTGAGTTGCCGCAATCGCCGGCGAACGGACCCGGCTCCCGTCGGGCCGTTACCTGTTAGCATCACCGCGGGCTGACAGACCGCAGGACCGGTCTTGTCTCGGGTGCGGTGAGACGTCGCCCCCACAAGGGTCCGTCTGGAACTACTGCGCTCTCACTTTTTGAAAGGGGCTCTTGGCGCTGGCCCGCGGTTGAGGTTAGTGACCTGGTTCCAGATATTCGTGGATATACGCCCACGCGGCTCCTGCCGGGTCCGCCCCACCGGCAGCGACGGGCCCGACAGTGACCAGCAGCAGCATCAGCGTGATCACCAACATCTTGAGGACAATCCGTGGGTTGTGCAGCGCAGTCGATGTCATCTTGCGTGACATACGATGCACATACGATACCGACGGGGGGTAATCGTAGTTGCTTGGTGTGTAGAAAGCTTCCCGGGCCGACGAGTTTTAGATATTGAGATATTCACTTCACACCCTCGCCCGACGATACTTTCCTCGGGGGTGGGGAACCCACTAACTCATGAGTAGAGAAGACCGACTCACCGCACACACAGAAGATCCGATGGGAGACCAACGAACACGGCGGCAATACCTCCGGGCAGTCGGGATAGTCGGCGCAGGTGCGGCCGCTGGCTGCATCGGGGGGTCACCGGATGACTCACCCGAAGGCCAGTCAAAAATCGGCGGCGTCATGCAGTTCCAGTACGGTCCCGGTCACACCGGACAGGCGGCCGGCGAGGCGGTTCCGACAGCGGGCGTGACCGAGCGGTGGCGGTACGACACCGCCGAGGCTGATGTCGGAACGGCCGCGGTGGTTGACGGTACCGTCTACTTTGGCGCGACCGGCGGACAGGTGTACGCGCTGGCGGCCGACGACGGGAGCGAACGGTGGGTGTTCCAACAGCGCGGGCAGGTCGACACGGCGCCGGCCGTGGTCGACGGGACGGTATACGTCGGTGGGTTCGAGGGACCACTGCACGCGCTTGACGCCGCGGAGGGCACCGAGCGGTGGCAGTACGACATCAGGGACTACAGCTTCGTCCCGACCGTCGCCGACGACACCGTGTACGTGCCCGACAGCATAGGGAACATCGTTGCGCTGGCTGCCGAGAACGGGAGCGAACGGTGGACGGCCGAGGTCGGCGAGGTCGATGCGAAGGCCGTGGCAGTCGACGACGACACGGTCTACGTCGGTGTCGACACCAGCGGCAACGACAATCTCATTGCACTCGACCGGACGGACGGCTCGCGGCGGTGGACGTTCCAGGCCGAAAGTGACCCTCTGGCGGAGTGTGACAGAGATACCGAGTTCTGCTTCGACGCCATCCGGACCACTCCGACTGTCCACGATGGGACGGTGTACGTCGGCACCAACGATGGCTGGGTCGTCGCTGTCGACGCCACCGAGGGTACCGAACGGTGGCGGGCCACGACGGCGGAGTCGGTCCTCGCGTCACTGACGGTCGCCGACGGAACGGTCTACGCCGCCAGCACCGATGGGGCGTTGTACGCGTTGGCAGCCGCCGACGGGGCACAACGCTGGCGCACGCAACTGGCGGACGGCCTCAACGCCGAGCCCGCCGTCGCCGGTGACACCGTACTCGTCGGCGATCTTGAGGGCGATATAACCGCACTCTCGACCGCTGATGGGAGTGAGCGGTGGTCCTTCCAAACGAACGGTCAGGTCTGGACCGCGCCGGTCGTCGCTGACGGGCGTGTCTACGTCGGTACCGACGAGGGGATTCTCTACGCGCTGGTCGAGCAGTCCACGGACGCGGACACACCGTCCGGGTCCGTCAGCGGCGCACCGATGGCACAGTACGACGCTGCTGGGACGGGATATACGACAGACGAGACGGGACCATCCGGGACGCTCGGTGTGCAGTGGCGGTTCAACACCGGTGGCCGTGTCGGAGGTGCGGTAGCAGTTGCGGACGGTACCATCTACGTCACCAGTGGTGACGGTGCGCTGTACGCCGTCACCCCGACAGGCCGACAGCGGTGGCGATACGGGACCGACGACCCGGCCGATGCCGCACCGGCGGTTGCCGACGGGACTGTCTACTTCGGGGCCGGGCTGAACGGGACCACGCTCTACGCGGTAGGACCGGATGGGAGCCAGCGGTGGTCGACAGAGGTTGACGCCGATGGGAGACCGAACGGTCGTGTCGTCGTTGCGGACGGAACAGTCTATCTTACCACGGAATTCAGCGACTTCGACGCGCGGCTGACCGCCGTGGACGCCGCCTCTGGTGAACAACAGTGGCAGAGTACGCTTGCGGAACAGAAGGCCACCGCACCGGCGGTTGCCGACGGGGCAGTGTACCTGGCGGACACGGGAATCGAGCGGACGCTCCGTGCCATCGACGCCGAAAACGGCACTACACGATGGCGCCGAGAGTTCGAGCAGGGGGTCACGGGTCAGCCAACGGTGGCCGAGGGGACTGTATACGTGCCGACGAACAGTCGCCTGTACGCGCTTTCAACCGACAGCGGGAGACAGCGGTGGCGGAGTGACTCTGATGGCATGAGCCTTTTGTCGTCGCCGACGGTCGGCGATAATACCGTCTACGTAGGCGGCAGCGCGTGCCACGCGTTCGCCAAGGGCGATGGTAGCGTGCGGTGGACCGCCGGGGAGGGCAGGTTCACCGCGCCGACCGGGGCGGGCGGCATCACATACGCGGCGACCCGCGCGGGCAGGCTGGTCGCGTTCGACGAGAGCGGCCAACGCCAGGGTGCGTTCGAGACGGACCAGGAGTTTAACGCGGCGCCCACAGTCGTCAACGGCACGGTCTACATCGGTGACACAGACGGCACGTTGTATGCCATCCACGACACGTAGGCAGGCCGGGCCGGTCTGTGGACCGCCGGTGCTGGTCCCGCTCGCTGTAGGAGTCCCTATAGTCACGGTGTGTCGCCTGTCTGACGTAGTTTAAGACCTATCGTAATCGCTATACGACCGAGACACCCCACGTGGCGGCGTTCCTCGGCGAAGGCGAGACAGGAAACACCACGACCGTCGCCCACCTGGGTGTCGCGCTCGCCCAGCTCGACCAGGACGTCCTCGCGGTCGACCTTGCGGGGAAACAAGCCGACTCCGGGGGGCACCTGGATGTGTACGACGAGTATGCCGAGCGAGTCGCAGCCGACGGTCGCGGAGAAACTCGGCGACCGTGCTGTCGAAGACCTGATCCTTACAACCGCCGAGGACGACCCGGACCAGAGTGAGGTCCTCCGCCGGCCGCTCCGGTTGGGTCTCCGGGAGGCCGCCTCGGAGTACGTCGAGGCGCTCCGGGCCGCTGTTCGGGACTACGCCACTCGGGACCTGTAGCTTACAGTATAGTTTCTGCTATAGCTTATGCTGTGGCCCTCGGGCGGACGAACAGTCCAGGTTTTTCTCTCGCCCAGTCGCGTGTGACCCACGCGAGGAGGTCCTCGCCGAGTGTCCCGAGTGTGGTGTCGAATACTACGGTGCTCCGCCGGGGACGGGTGAGCTGTCCCGGTCGACAATCTGAGCCGAGTGTACAGAGTGGCTTGTCGTGTTCGGCGTCGAACACGACCGATAACAGCCTCTCGCGGAAATACTCAATCGGTGAGAGGCTTCAACGGGCGTGCAAGACAGAGCTTGCAGTCAGCACTCCGACTCGCTTTGGTTCAGGTTTCTCACGCTGACTCCTCCGTTCACGAAGCGTGCGAGCTGACCACCTACTGGTCTGGAGTGCGCTTAGACATACCCCTCGATATCTACTGAAACGTCCTCGGGAACTCCTCGCTCCTCGTCGATGACCCTGATGAGTAGCGAGTGGATTAGTAAATCATCTGGCCCGCCCTGTGGAGAGGTGATTGTGACATTGAGGTGAAGGGTATCCCCTTGGCGGGAGACCCCGTCTAACACAAGTTCCATTTCAGACTGCATTCCGTTCTGAACAACGAGTAGGTATGACTCGTCAAAGTCTGTGTTGTTGAGAAAGGAGGTGACAGGATCACTGTCGATGAGTTCTCTGCGTGCAGCGTCTCTATCAGTTACAGTAGTCTGATATTCCTCTTTCCACTCTAAAAAATCACTCTCTCGTGATGAATTTTCACTGAGCACATCTCTCTCAAAATGCTGTGTCTCAACCTCCATCCCATCTGGTCTCGACGGTGAGTACCAACGCCACCCAAAATATCCACCAGCGGCCCCGATTCCAAGCCCACCAAGAGCAAGAAAATTTCGGCGGTTCATAGGGGATGATTGGCTGGAGTATATCAAAGAATTTTCCCTAGCTCAAACTGCTGTTTGTCTCATACTGTCCCGACCGATTCGCTTCGCCCGCTATTTGAGCGACTCGTTGTGCAGGACACACGCCCTCTACTCATACTGCCGGACAGAAGTACGTGAAGACCGGTGTCGTGCAGTGGCCCGAAATCCTGCAGTTTCGGCCCTCTCCGTCGGACGTGGGGTGCGAAATGTTCTGTCCGACAGTATGAGGTTGTCAGTATGAGTTGGGAAAATCGACAGTCTTCGTCGTTGGGTCTACGACTGTTCGGTCACCGATTGGGACCGGGGCCGTTGGACTCGTGTGGCCGAAGTCAAGACCAGAGACTACGACTGCATCGGAATTGTACCTGTGGACGGTGTCTCTGGTAGTGGACCGTTGCTGTTTGCGGTACGTTTCGCGGGCCTCCGTACCCGGGTCGTGCTCGTGGGAGCGGGTCTGTGGCCGACCAACAAGCACCGCATCGAACCGTTCGAGCAGGCCGCGCTCTCCCAGACAGGTCAACATGAGCCCGACTTCGTCGGGACTGGGCAACTCCTCGGAGGTCTCGACTGCAAGAACATCACCATCGATAGCATCGGGTGACGGGACGGCCCGGTCACCGGCCAGCAACGCGTGCAATACCGTGAGACAGCCACCCCAGAGGCGTCCCTCGACCACGGCATCTTGTGGGGCGTGCCACTGTCGTCCAGGGTTCGTCTCGAATGTGGGTTCGGTATTTTCGTAGGCGTCGTCAGCCCAGTCGATGGGTTCGTCGGTCCACTCATCGGCGGGCTCGAGTGGTCCGAGCGTCTCATCGAACAACGCACGGCGGAGATATCGTTCCGTATACTCAGGGAGAGAGCCCGGCGTAGCAACATCGCTAAGCAGTGTCCCACCGTAATACGAGACAAGACCACAACCCCAGAGATAGCTAGCGAGACAGGAGTTGTCGCTCGTCCCGAAGAATCGAGTCGGGTTCTCCCGCAATATCTCTGGGTCGAGGTGTTTCAGGACCCTAATCTGGTCTGCACCACCGATTGTGGCGAATACAGCACTCACGTCGGGGTCCTGGAAGGCGTCGTGGACGTCACGAGCCCGTTGTTCGGGGTGCTCGAACAGGTACTCGGGGTCCCTCTCTGCGGTCGGATACACCTGAGGGCTCACGTCGAACTGCTCCCGCAAGCGGTCAACTGCGAGGTCGAGAATGTCCGGGAACAGCGCGGCCAAGCCACTCGCCGGGGCGATAATTGCGACAGTGTCGCCGGGCGATGCGGCAGGCGGGCGGACAAACGAGTCCGGACGGTCCATCTCACGCATCGGGACTCCTCCTCCCGTGATACCAAGGCCGTCGCAATTGGCTGTGCGTCCGGCTATCACAATCAAAACAGTGGTATCCGTTCATTTGTGTTATATACGTTCCGATTAATAGATAAGCGTGGCCGTTATTTTGGATCTGCAGGCACTGATACGGGCGCCTCTTGTTGACTGCATCCTCTGTATCTCGCACACTAACCGTTGTCAGTGTCAGAGCGTCGGCAGGATGTTCGCCGGATCAGTCAACAACCACATACGGAAATCCCCGCATCCTCGCGGGCAGCGCCACCCACACCGAGGCCGGGGGGTTGGCGGTGACACAGTCGTGTCGGCCACCGGTGCTGTTCGCGCGTGCGTGCATAATGTGGATACCGACCCGTGCCCCCCGCTCAGCGCGCGCAAACCAGTATATAAGTGGTGGTTGACAACGGCGAATAGAGAGAGCCGTCCGGTGGTTTTGGGGTAGGAGTTTGTCAACCCGCCGCCTCGGCCGGCACCCCACCGGACCGCCGCCGGCGACGGTGGACCCTCGCCGACTCGTAACCACAGAGAACCCGATTAACTTCTCCACGGGGCACCTCGGTGGTCGAAAACGTGGAACTGGTATCTCTCACCGCGGACCTTGGAGTATAGCTTGCTCCCTGTACCAGAACCCTTCATCACTCGGTTGGGCTTTTCCGCGCTTTCCGTAGAGATACGCAGCATAGGCAATCGCGGGGATGCCGACAATCGCGCCAACAATAGTCACGGACATGGAC
>CAZQZE010000057.1:0-11891 GCA_964597715.1 uncultured Halobacteriales archaeon | reverse complement strand
GGCCCTCTCCGTCGGACGTGGGGTGCGAAATGTTCTGTCCGACAGTATCAGGAGCCGCTGGTTTATGCCCGCCAGGGGCGTACCTCGGATATGAGCGAACCCGACGTTCCCGACACACCGCAACCGCCGGCCGAACCCGGCAGCGTCGAGCCGGCGGCGCTGGCGGAGGCACTCGCCGCCGGCGAGTCCGTCCGGCTGCTGGACGTGCGCGACCGCGACGAGGTCGACCAGTGGCGGGTCGAGGGGCCCGGTGTGACCGCCAGCCACGTCCCCTACGCGAAGGTCATGGCCGCGCAGGTCCGTGACGAGGTGGGCGCCCTCGCGGCCGATATCGCGGGCGAGGGGCCCGTAACGGTCGTCTGCGGGCAGGGCGAGGCCAGCGACTACGTGGCGGGCGTGCTCACGGCGGCGGGTGTCGAGGCGCGCAACCTCGCCGGCGGGATGGACAGTTGGGGCCGGGTCCACCTCGCCCGGGTCGTCCGCGAGGAGCCCACCGTCATCCAGTACGAGCGGCCGGCGACGGGCTGTCTGAGCTACGCTGTCGTCGACGCCGGCGAGGCGCTGCTGGTCGACCCGCTGCGCGCCGGCGTCGACGAGTACCGGCAGGACCTGGCCGAGCGCGGCGCCGAGGTCGTCGCGGTCTTCGACACGCACCTCCACGCCGACCACCTCAGCGGGCTGCGCGCGCTGACGCCCGACCACGGCGACGCGGAGACCACAGGCGGCGACCACCCCGGACGGCTCCTGCCGGCGGGTATCGACCGCCGCGGTGTGAGGTACGACGGCGAGTCGCTGGGTGACGGCGAGGCCGTCAGCGTCGGGGGGACGACCGTCGAGGCGGTCGCGCTTCCGGGACACACCACGGAGATGACCGGCCTCGTGGTCGGGGACGGGGACACCCTGCTCGCGGGGGACTCCCTCTTTCTGGACAGCGTCGCCAGGCCGGACCTCCAGGAGGGGGTCGACCCCCGGGAGCAGGCCGACCAGCTCTACGAGACCCTCCACGAGCGGCTGCCCGCGGTCGGCGAGGACCCGCTGGTCGCGCCCGGTCACCGGCGGCCGGAGACCAGGGCGGTCGAGGGGGCCTACACCGCGCGGCTCTCGACGGTCCGCGAGCGCGTCGGCGCGCTCGGGCTCGACCGTGAGGCGTTCGTCGAGCGGGTGGTGACCGACGCGCCCCGGCCGGCCAACGTCGAACGGATCCTTGAGGTCAACCGCGGCGAGACACCACTGGACGCCGGCGAGGGCGACGGGGAACCTGAAGGGTGGTTCACCCTGGAACTCGGGCCGAACAACTGCGCGGTCTAAAACGGCAGCCGGTCGCGGATCCGGTCGAAGATGTCGGGCTCCTCGTCGTCGGACTCCGCGGGACCGACGGCGGCCTCGGCGGGGAGGATGACCGTCCGGCTTTTTTCCTTTCGGGCCTCGATGAGTTCGTCGTTCTTCAGGTCACTCAGCGCCTCCTCTAGGGTATCGATATCCTCGTCGACGTGCGAGCGGAGTTCGAAGACGGTCATCCCCTCCTCGCGGCGGTCGGCCAGGGCGTCCAGCACCGCTACCTCCGTCTCGTTGCGGTCCCGGTGCTTCGGCTTCGCTCGCATATCCGAGTGTAACGCTGTCCCGAACCTTATACTGTGCGTTCGCGGCGCCCGAGGGCGGGGTGGGGGAGACGCCACAGTCCTGCCATCCGCCTAAGCAGTACGCTTATGTGCCAGAGGCAGCCATCTCGTGACAATGAGCCTGAAGTGTTCCGTGCTCGGGCACGCGTTCGACGACGGCGCGGTCGAGCGCGAGCGCGAGGAACAGGGGAGCGAGGTGGTCAGTACTATTCGCGAGACCGAGACGTGCACCCGGTGTGGGGCCGAGCGGGTCGTCTCGGAGAACACGGAGGTCACGACACTAGAGACCCCGTCCGACATCGTCGGTGAGGACCTCTCCGGGGCAGACACCGGGGGCGACGAGGCACCAGAGGCGGGAACCGGTGAGGCTGGTCCCGGCAGCCCCGACCCGGCGGGCCAGGGGGTCGCGGTAGGTGGCCCCGGGAGCGACACAGCGGAGGGCTCGGGTGTGGCGTCGACCCCCCCGGCAGAGACGGGCGCGGCCGGGTCCGACACCGCCCCCTCGCCCGCGACACCGGAGACCGACGTAGCCGCGGACCCGGACCCGGACCCGGAGGCGGACGACGCCGTCATCCTCGGTGAGGAGGACGAGACCGACGAGCGGGCCCCGGGCGAGTGGCCCGAGGAGGACGACGAGGACGGCGACGACTGGGCGCCGGAGACCGACGGCAAAACGCCCGTCGAGGTCGAACGCACCAGCACGGCCGTAACAGTGCCCGAGGGGAGCTTCCACTGTCCGGAGTGTGGGTTCTCGACGCCGGTGGAGGGCTCCTCGCTGCGGGCGGGGGACTTCTGTCCGGAGTGTCACCGCGGGTCCCTCGAACACCGGAGGTGACCGGCCGTCGGGTGTGGACCGACTGTGCCCGCACGGCGGTAGCGTCACCTGCGGGGCCGCGCCGTCCGGCGTGTCGGAGCCGGCCGGTGCGTGGTGTGTGTGTCACACACACACCCGCGGGCACGGCCACGAAAGAGGTAAGACGCGCCCTTGCAAATGCCCGGCTATGCGCGAGTACAAGATGCGGCGCGGGGAGCACCTCTCCGACCGTGTCGAGGACATGGAGGCGTTTATCGAGGACCACTTCGGCGAGGTGACGGGCGAGACTGACTACAACGACGGGACGCTGCTGGTCGTCGACGACCCCGACAATCCGGTCTTCGACCGGGTGGTCGGCGGCACCGTCGAGTACAGCAGCAAGAAGGACCGGGTCGCGCTCAACATCGAGGAGCGACCCGCCGAGGAGGTCATCGCCGAGGGACACGTCGACGCGGCCGAGGACGCGGTCACAGTAAAAAACGACTTTCTCGAGGGGGCCACCGGCCGCGACGCAAAGGCCCGCCGGGACTCGATGAAACGCGACGTCGAGGACGACGCCGAGAAACCCGACAGCGTCTGAGCCGCCACGGCCACCCCGGGCGCCGCTCCGGCGCCGTCGACTCGCGCGGCTGCCGCTCGTGTCTGACGGTCAGTCCTCCAGTCCGAGGTCCTCGCTCATCGAGTTGCCCGCACGGGGGACACCCCTGACCGTGACCGTCTCGCCGGTCATGAAGGCGGCGGCGGGGCTGGCGAGGAACTGGACGACGTCGGCGATGTCCTCGGCGTAGCCGATCCGGCGGTCGACCCGCTCGCGCGGGGGCATCTCGTCGGCGTCGATCCCCAGTGTCTCCGCGACACCGGGCGTCTGGATCAGCCCCGGTGCGACACAGTTGACCGCGATTTCCGCCTCGGCCCACTCGGTGGCGAGGGTCTCGGTCAGGTCGATGACCGCCGCCTTCGAGGCGCCGTAGTGGCTCTCGCCGGGGGAGGGCTGCTGGCCGTTGACGCTCGAGATGTTGATGATGTCGCCGCCACCGTTCTCGCGCATGTACTCGCCGGCCGCCTGCGCGCAGTGGCGGGTGCCGTGGAGATTGAGGTCGACGATAGCCTTCCAGCCGTTCTCGCTTATCTCCTCGAAGTCGGCGAGAAACTCGCCGCCGGCGTTGTTGACGAGTAAGTCGACGCCGCCAAACTCCTCGACGGTCGCGTCCACGAAGTCCTCGACAGCCTCGGTGTCCCGGACGTTACACTCCATCGCAAAGGCCGTCCCGCCGTCCGCCTCGATGGCCTCGGCGACGGGGTCAACCCGTTCCTGTGCCCGCGAGCAGATGGCGACGTTCGCACCTGCCTCGGCGAGTCGCTCGGCGACCCCTTTTCCAATGCCCTGACTGGCGCCCGTGACGATGGCGTCTCGGCCGTCGACACCGAATCTCGACATGGGATCGAGTGCCGGGCGTGGGGTTGTATGTCTATCGGGATGGCCGCGGCGGCATTGAGGCCGGAGTTCAGCCCGGCAGGGGGGCCGGTGAGGCGGCGGCTGTGCCCCGCCGGGTGACCGGCTCGCTCCGGTCTCGCCGGTTCGGCTGTCGAGGGCAACCCGAAGTAGAAGCGGGCGGGCTCGCCTGCTGGGTTCCGCTCCTCCCGGCGGTAGCGGCGCGAGCGGGGGTGTTACCGCCCGAGACGTTCGCGGCTGATCTGGACGCCGGCGGGCGTGATGATGAGTTGGTCGTCGTCCTTCTGGACGATGTCGCCGCCGACCTCGCGGGCGACCTGCTTCAGTTCGTCCGTGATGTGTTCCATCGTCCGGTCCGAGGTGGTGTGGCGGGTGACGTCCGCGATGACGACGTCGCCGTCGTAGACGGCGTCTTTGATACCGACGACGTCGGACTTTTCACCGATATCGGCGATGTGAACCAGCGTGTCAGCGTTCACCTCCCCGAGTTCGACATCTCCCGCGTCGAGTGTGACGTAGTCCCCGGTCTCCCGGGCGCCGCCGTTCTCGCCGAGAATCTTGCTCATGAGTCCCATACCGTGTGCCCCGGTCGCTGCCCGCTTAGGCTTTACGTCAGACACACCCGCGGTGACCGGGCGGTCGACCCGCGCAGACCGGGGCTCCAGGGGGACGGTCGGACGCGGTCAGTCCCGGCCCTCGAGTGCCGCCTCCCGGAGGCGCTGGCAGCGCTCGCTGTTGGCGGTCACCTCGGGGACGGCGGTCGGCCGGCCGTCCTCGCCGACGGCGACAAAGGTGAAATACGACGCTGTCGTCCGTTCGCGCTCGCCGGTCTCCGGGTACTCCCGGAACGCCTTCAGCCGCACCTGCAGGCTGGTCTGTCCGGTCTCGAAGACGTAGGCCTCGATGACGGCCGTGTCGCCGGTCGGGATACCCGCCTCGAAGGACAGCTGGTCAACCTTGGCGGTGACACAGGGGTTGTCGGCCGCCCGCATCGCCGACATCGCGCCGACCTCGTCCAGCCACTTCATCACGTTCCCCCCGTGGACCGAGCCGTAGTTGTTGGCGTGGTTTGGCTGGACCCGGTGGCGGTTCTCGATATACGTCTCGCTAATCTTCGTCATACACCGTGTTGTGTCCGTGGACACTTACTGTGTCGGCCGTCTCAGGCGGCGGGGTCGGTGCGCGCACGCCCCCGGAGTCGGGCCAGCGTCAGCCCCACGAGCGAGCCGGCGGTTGCGAAGCCGGCAAGCGTCAGAAACAGCGCGGTCGGGTCGGCAAAGGCAAGCAGCGCGCCGGCAACCCCGCCGCCGAGGGCGCCGACGCCGAACACGCCGAGGTATGTGAACCCATAGGAGAGCCCGCGCGTCCCGGCCGGGGTGTACTCGGCGACCGTCGCCTGATACATCGGCTGGACGACAAAGAGGAAGATGCCCAGGACAGGGCCAAAGAGTAACAGCGGCCCCAGCCCGGCCCTCGAGACCGGGACGAACAGGACGGCGAGGACGGCAAGCACCGCGAAGGCCCCCGAGAGCCCGTACTCGACGGGGGCCCGGTCGCTGAGCTTCCCGCCGGCGTACTGGCCAACCACACCCATCAACAGCAGCCCGGAGTAGAAGTAGTCACCCGGGCTCAGCGTGCGCGACCCCTCGGCGGAGACGCCCAGCAGCGAGCGCACCGGCTCGGGCAACAGCGAGCCGACCGGCACCGGCTCGAAGCCGGGTAGCCCGCGCAGCAACTCGGGCAGGAAGGTCAACACGCCGCGGTAGTACAGCCCCGAGCACATGACGACGACAAAGACGAGCACGAACACGCCGGCGAACAGCCGCCGGGACTCCGCGAGAAACTCCCCGAGTGAGTCGACCCCGGCGTCGGCCTTCGAGTCGCCGGGGCTGTCGTCGGTCTCGCCCCCGTCGGCCACCGGTTCGACGGCAGCGGTCTCGTCGAAGTCCGCGCGGGCGGCATACAGCGCCCCCAGCAGCGCGGGCGCGCCGAGCACCAGCGCGACGGTCCGCCAGTCGACGGCCACGAGCAACAGCGCGGCGGCCAGCGGCCCCAGGCCGATCCCGAGGTTGCCGGCGATGCCGTGGTAGGCCAGGCCGGTGCCGCGCTCGCGAACCCCCTTGCTGATCAGCGAGAGGCCGGCGGGGTGGTAGACGCTGGCGGCGACACCCCAGACCACGAGCGCCAGCCCGACGACCAGCATGTTCGGAGCCAGGCCGAGCAACAGATACGAGAGGCCCATCCCGGCGAGACAGGCGCTGATCAGCCGGCGCGACCCCAGCCGGTCGACGAGCACGCCGCCCGGGAGCGCACCGAGGCCGAACAGCCCGTAGCTGACGGTCACTATCGCGCCGACGGTGGCGGTGTTGACCGGGAGCTGTGTGACACCGAGGGTGATGACCTCGAACTGGTCGATCCAGGCGACCACGAAGATCGGGATGGCGAGTTCGTAGGTGTGGACGGCCCCGTGGGCGAGCATGACCAGGGCGGTGATCGCGCGGTCGTTCGCGTTCACTACCTGTCGGTCTATCCGGCGAGCCCTTGTGTTCGTCGTTCCGCCGCCTGCCGGCGAGGGCGGCCGGCTTTTTCCGCGGCGCGGCCAACCACATGGTGTGACCTTCAGCATCTGCGTCCGCGAGCCCTGCGAGGGCGAGGCCGGCGAGGAGCGGACCCGCTACGGCGTGGCCGTCACGACCCGGCTGCCGGCGGTCGGGACGCTCTGCCCGTTCGCCAACGAGTACGGTGCGGTGGCCACACAGGGTTTCGTCAACGTCTCACTGGGTCGGCGGGGGGTCGAGTACCTGGCCGACGGCCTGGCCGTCGAGGACGCCCTGGAGGCACAGCTAAACGCCGACAGCGGGGCAAGCCGGCGCCAGCTACACGGCGTCGGCGCCGACGGGGAGTTTGTCTTCTCCGGCGAGGACTGTAGGGACTGGTTTGGCCACACGGCCGGGGACGGCTACACCGTCGCGGGTAACCTCCTGACCGGCGAGGCCGTCATCGAGGCGACCGCGGCGGCCTACGAGGCGGGCCGCGGGGACGAGCGCCCGCTGGCCGGCCGGCTGGTCGACGCCCTCGCGGCCGGTCACGAGGAGGGTGGGGACAGGCGCGAGGACTTGCACGTCCAGAGCGCGGCGCTTCGGGTCCGGCGGACCGACGACCCTGGCCCGGGGGAGCGACCGTTCTCCGAGGACCTCCGGGTCGACGCCACGGAGACGCCGGTCGCGGACCTGCGGGAGACGTACGAACTCGCCCGCGAGGGCGACGAGATGGCGATGGAGCGGGCGGCGAAGCGAGAGGAGGGCGAGGACGGGAACTGATCAGACCGTCAGCTCGAACAGGTCGTCGCCGACGTGGTGTAGCGACTCGACGACCCGGCCCTCCTGGCCGACCATCCCGTCACCGTCGACCAGCGCCCGGCCGACCGCGAGCACCTTGCCGTGGCTCTCCTCGTCGATGACGACTAAGTCACCCTCCGAGACCGCCCCGTCCGCGGCGACGATACCGGGGCGCATCACGTCGGCGCCGTCGGAGACGAACTGGACGGCGCCGGCGTCGACGGTGACGGTCCGCTTTTCCGGAGGATGGCGGTTCGCGCCTTTGACCGTCAGGAACGGGTCGCCAGAGAGATAACAGACGAGCGGCTCCCCGTCGACGAGGACGACCTCCCAGTCGTCACCCTCGAACTCGACCTTCTCGAAGGAGTCCGCCGCCAGGTCGACCCCGAGCTGGTCGGCAAGCGCCTCGCGGACCTCCCCGACTGCGTCCGAGCGGAGGTGATGGCGCGACTTGACGTCCATACCGATGTGTGGCGCGGGCGGCGGATAAACGGCTCGCTCGCACGGGTCCGCGCAGGGGCGATACCGGGGGGTGGCCCACACAGGCGGGTCCTCGCCCCGCCGGTTCCAACAAACCCATATACCGGGTGTGCGTAGCCGCGGCTATGTTGCGCTCGGGGTCGGACCGGACGGAGGTAACCTGCATCGCGTGCGGGGAATCCGTCCCCCGCTCGAAAGCACGCGAGTACGACAAGGACGGCAACCGGTGGGAGCGCCGTGGCAAGGAGTTCGAACACCTCTGTAAGGGGTGCTACGGCGAGTACTGCCACCAGCCGCGACAGGGGCTCGAGGAGACCCTCACCGAGGCCGGTGCCGGCGAGACCGACCGCGAGGAGTTTCTGGCCGCGTACACCGAGCTCAGCGACGGGGCCGAGACGGGCGAGCGCGAGCGGTAGAAGCGAGGGTCGACCGCAGGGAGACCCTCGAATAGCGAGCGGGGGGTCTGTTTCCGGGGTACTTCCCGTCCGAGGCCCGCTCGCGTTCACGAGGCCCTCGCCACGCCGACACCACTAACTGCTGGCTCCGCGTACCCCGGGTATGAGCAACCCCGAGCAGGAGGAGCGGGACGACCAGGCGGCGGCCGGGACCATCGAGGGACAGGGGCCGGTCGAGGTCGACCCCGACCTCGCCCGTCACATCGAGAACAAGCGGGAGGAACTCTTCGAGAAGTTCTCCATCCCGGACGGCTTCCCGCCCGAAGTCCTGGAGGAAGCCGAGGCCCGCACCGAGGATGTCGGCGCGGAGATCGAGTCGGAAGTCGACGACCGGGAGGACCTGCGCGGGATGACGACGTGGACGACCGACCCCGTCGATGCCCAGGACTTCGACGACGCTATTTCGGTCGAGCGGCGGGAGGGGGAGTACGTCCTCTGGGTCCACATCGCGGACGTCACCCACTACGTGACGCCGGACACCGCGATGTGGGAGTCGGCCGTCGAGCGCGCGAACACGGTCTACCTGCCGGCCTACACGGTCCACATGCTCCCGCCGGTGCTGGCGGAGACGGTCTGCTCGCTCGTGCCCAACGAGGACCGGCTGGCGCACACGGTAGAGATGCACCTCGACGAGGACGACCTGGGCTACGAGTCCATCGACATCTACAAGTCCGTCATCAGAAGCGACGCCCGGCTGACCTACACCGAGGCCGAGGGGCTACTGGACGAGCCGGAGACGGCGAGTGACCTGCTGGAGGACGAGTCCGTCGACCTGGCCGAGAAGACCCGGGAGGTCTGGGAGCTGGCCGACCGGATGCACGAACAGCGCAAGGAGGAGGGGTCGCTCGTGTTGAACCCCAGCCGGGACCGCGCCCACACCATCATCGAGGAGTGTATGCTGAAGGCAAACAAGGCGGTCACCCACGAGCTGATGTGGGACCGCGGGGTCGAGGCGATGTACCGGGTCCACCCCCAGCCCAGCCCGGAGGAGTGGGACGAGGCCCTCCAGGAGATCCAGGAGCTAAACGGCGTCTCCATCCCCGGCAGCGCCTGGGACGACCCCCGGAAGGCGGTCAACGCCACGCTCGAACAGGCCCCGGAACGCCAACTCGACAGCATCCAGTGGGCGGTGATGAAGGTGATGCCCCGCGCCCAGTACATGAACGACCCGTTCGGGGGCCACCACGCCCTGAACTTCGAGATTTACGGCCACTTCACCTCCCCTATCCGGCGGCTCTCTGACCTGATCAACCACTGGATCGTCCACACCAACGAGGTGCCCGAGGACCTGATCGCGCTGTGTGACCGGGCCAGTGACCGGCAGAAAGACGCCGAACAGTGCGAGCGCGAGTACAAGCAGTTCCTCGAGGAGGTCGGACTAGACCCGGCGGCCGTCAACAACCGCGGGCTGGAGGTGGTCGAGGAGTAGGGAACTACTCCCGGTCCCGGGGCGGCGGTTATGAGCCGGGCTCACGAGCCACAGAGGGGACTCCACGTCACTCGCGGGGGCGCCGGTGGGCAGTTGGCGGTCAGTATCGGCCGAGCCACGCAGGCCGGGCCGGAGACTGGTAGGACAGATGGCGCTCCGAGACCCACGCCGGCGCGGGAGCGGTATCGAAAGCCGGAGGGCCGACAGTATAACTGGCTGGCCGAGCAGACCGTCGACACTCACAGCGGACGTGACAGCAGTCTTCCGGGACAGCTTAGATAGTCCGGAGGGAACCGGGGGACGGGGGGCGTCGTTCGGCACCTTTATACCAAATCCAGCCTCGATTTATAGAGGCAACGACACTGATATGATCCAGCAAGACTCCCTCGCCCGCCTCACTCTCGACACTCTACCGTTCAATATCGCGGTGCTGGACCGGGACGGGACGATCCTCTTCACCAACCGCGCGTGGCGGGAGTTCGCCGGGATGGGCGGTCAGCCGGGGGAGATGGTCGGGACAAACTACTTCGGGTCGATGGACGTCTCGGCCGACGAGGACGCCGCCCGGGCGCTGGCTGGGTTAGAGGCGGTCATCGAGGGCGAACAGGACGTGTTCACCCTCGAGTACCCCTGTCACTCCGAGGAGGAGAACCACTGGTTTCTGATGCGGGCGGCGGCGCTGCCGGACCACGAGGCCGGGAGCGTCGTCGTCGCACACATCGACATCACCCAACGAAAGCTAGCGGAGTTACGGGCCCGCGAGAAGCGTCGCGAACTCGAGCACCTGATGTCCCGGATCGACGGGCTCGTGCATACGGTCACGGAGGCCGTACTCCAGGCAAACACCAGAGCGGAGACCGAGCGGGCGGTCTGTGAGCGGCTGACCGAGGTTGACGCGTACGCCGGCGCCTGGGTCGGTCGGGTCGACCTGCGGACGGAGACGCTGGTGCCGGCGGCGGTCGGCGACGACGTCGACCTCCCGAAGGACGCCACCGCCGACCTCGACGGGGCCGACCCGGCGGTCCGGGCCGTCCGGACCGGGGAGCTTCAGGTTGACACCGGGGTTGTCGGGGACGAGTTGGCCGCTGTCCACGGTCACTCGCTGTCGTCGGGCGGAGCACTCGCCGCATTTCCTCTCGCCTACGGCGACACCGAGTACGGCGTGCTGGTCGTCTACGCCGAGGACCCAAACGTCTTCGACGAGCGCGAACTCGCGGTGTTACAGGTGTTGGCGCAGTTTGCGTCGACCGCTATCAACGCCATCGAGGGGCGCCGCATCCTCGCCACCGACCGGGTTATCGAGATGGAGGTGTCGATGGCCGCCGACGAGCTGTTTTTCGGCGACATCGCCCGCCAACTCGACTGCACACTGTCCTACGAAGGGACGCTGTACGAGGACGACGGCTCGGTGGTGATGTTGTTCGTGGCCGAGACCGCCAAACCGGGGCGGGTGGTCGCGGCCGCGGGGTCGGCCGACCGCGTCGAGAGCGCGAGCCACGTCAGCGACGGCGAGTCGGGCAGCGTCTTCGAGTTTACCGTCGACTCCCCGCCGGTCGTCTCGTCGCTGGCCGAGCGTGGGGCCGAAACCGACGCCATCGCGGCCAGCCCGACAGGCGTGCGGGTCACACTCGAACTGCCGGCCAACGCCGACCCACGGACGGTCGTCGAACACCTCGCCGAACAGTACCCCTCGACGGAGTTGGTCGCCCGCCGGGAACACGAGCGGCCCGAGCAGAGCAAGCGGGACTTTGTCGCGGACATCGAGGAGTCACTGACCGCGCGCCAGGAACTCGCCATCCGGAAGGCCTACCTCGGGGGCTTTTTCGACTGGCCCCGTGACATCTCCGGCGAGGAACTGGCCGAGTCGATGGACATCTCGCCGTCGACCTACCACCAGCACCTCCGGACCGCCGAGCGGAAGGTGCTCGCGACACTGTTCGAGGACTAAGCGCCCGGGCAACAGTCTCCGAGACACGAACGCAGCGATATCCTCGAAACGAGAGCGAGCGTGAGCCACGGCAACCGGTGACGAGTCAGCCCGCAGGGCACATCCGGCGGTAGATACACCACATGTCACGATATCGAATCGGGTGCAACCGCAGTGAGTGTCGACGGTAGCCGGGGCTGTCGGAGGCGGAACTGTCGTGAGGCGAGGACAGGCGGCGTTACTTGCCGCGACCCTTGTTGCCGTGGACGCTGGGGCGGGTGTGTTCGGTGCCCTTGCCCCGCGAGCCCATCCCGCGGTTCTGCTTGCCGGCGCTGGTGAGCCCGCGCAGGGCCCGGCCGGAGTGGTCGTCGTCACA
>CAZQZE010000056.1:0-11931 GCA_964597715.1 uncultured Halobacteriales archaeon | reverse complement strand
GGCGCCGACCTCACGGTCTTCCCGGGTGACCTGACGGGTGACGGCCGCCCCGCCGCGTTCGCGGCCGTCGACGAGGTGCTGGCGGACCTGGAGACACCGTGGGTTGCCGTCCCCGGCAACCACGACGTGCCAAAGACATTCGACGAACACGACAGCCCCTCGACGGGTGCCTTCGAGTCGCAGTACACCCCCGGCCTCCCGTTCGCCCGGGAGGCCGGGCCGGTGACCGTACTGGGGGTGAACACCGCGAGCGCAGCCGACGGGAGCCTCCGGTCGACCTGGGGCGGCCGTGTCGGCGAGCGCGACCGTGCCTGGCTGGCCGACACCCTCCCGACTGCGGAGACGCCCGTGGTCGTCCTCCACCACAACGTCGCACCCCTTCCCGAGAACCCCGGGGGAACGTGGGCGAACTTCCCGCTCGGGGACGCGGACGCGGTCCGGGAGGTGCTGGCCGGCCACGGGGTTCCGCTGGCGCTGACGGCCCACCACCACGTCCCCGCGGTCGCCGACCACGGGCCGACCACGGAGGTGCTGGCACCCGCCGTCTGCTCGTACCCACAGGCGATGTTGCTGGTGGATATCGGGCCCGACGGGACCGTGGTGTGGCTGGTACCCCTCGCCGATGCCGCCGAGGTGTCCGAGGCCCGCCGGCTGGCGACAACCGGCAAACCGCTGGCCGCCGGGGTCGCGGGGCTGGTCGACCGGCGGCTGGGGGCGCTCCCGCTCGCCGACCGTGGTCCGGAGATTTAAGCCGGAAGCTGCCCCTATCTCGGTGTAATGGCACCTGTTCCGGCTCTCGAGGAGCGCGCGGAGGCCTGCGCCGAGCGGCTACTCGCGGCCGGGGAGGTGTTGCTCGCCTCCCACATCGACGCCGACGGACTCACGAGCGCGGCCATCGCCGCGACCGCGCTCGACCGGGCCGGTATCGCCTTCGAGACAGTCTTCAAGAAACAGCTCGACGAAACGGCGATAGCGAGTCTCGCGGCCCGGGAGTACGATACCGTGCTGTTTACCGACTTCGGTAGCGGGCAACTCGACAGCATCGCGACTCACGAACGGGCCGGTGATTTTACACCGGTCATCGCCGACCACCACCAGCCAGCCGCCGCCGACACCGACTACCACCTCAACCCCCTACTAGAGGGGGTCGACGGTGCCTCCGAACTCTCCGGCGCGGGCGCGAGTTACGTTCTCGCGCGGGCATTTGATACGGTGACCGGCAGACGAGCGGGACACGACACCATCACAGACGGGGGGGTGGTCGCGGCCGACACCGACACCGCAGGTGACAACCGTGACCTCGCGGGACTCGCCGTCGTGGGGGCAGTGGGCGACATGCAGGCCGTCGGCGGCGAGTTGGTCGGTGCGAACCGGGGGGTCGTCGAGGAGGGCGTGGCAGCCGGCGTCCTCGCCGAGGGGACCGACCTGGCGTTTTACGGAAAACAGACCCGTCCCCTTCCGAAGCTGCTCGAGTACGCCAGCGAGGTCCGGGTCCCCGGTGTCTCTAACGACCAGCGCGGTGCCATCTCCTTCCTCACGGGGTTAGACCTGGACCTGAAAGAGGGCGGGGAGTGGCGTCGGTGGGTCGACCTCACCGACGACGAGCGCCAGCAGGTCGCCAGCGCGCTGGTCCAGCACGCCCTCTCACGGGGGGTCCCCAGCGACCGTGTGGAGGGCCTCGTCGCCACAACCTACACGCTCACGGCGGAGGACCCGGGGACGGAACTCCGGGACGCGAGCGAGTTCTCGACGCTGTTGAACGCGACCGCCCGGTACGAGCGGGCCGACGTTGGCCTGGCGGTCTGCCTTGGCGACCGGGGGGGCGCCCTGAGGCGGGCCCGACAGTTGCTGCGCACCCACCGGCGCAACCTTTCGGAGGGGATCAGCCTGGTCGAGGAACGGGGTGTCGAGCGCACTGACCAGCTCCAGTACTTCGACGCCGGCGATGCGATCCGCGAGACGATCGTCGGTATCGTCGCAGGGATGGCGCTGGGTGCAGACGGGGTAGACAGTAACCGACCGATCCTCGCATTCGCCCGGAAAAACGAGGAGGAGACAAAGGTGTCGGGGCGTGGCACCGGCCGGCTGGTCGGGCAGGGGCTCGACCTGGCGGCGGTGATGCAGGAGGCCGCCCGGTCGGTCGGCGGTGACGGCGGCGGCCACGACATCGCCGCAGGGGCGACGATTCCCGCCGGCCGCGAGGACGAGTTCGTCGCCACGGCCGACGAGATCGTCGCCGAGCAGACCGAATGAGCCTTTGCCCCGGCCCGGCGAGCCGCCGGTATGGCCGAGCCCGACCCGACGGCCGCCGACCAGGTCCACGTCTGGCTGGTCGAGCGGACCTACTCCGACGACGAGCAAAACCTGATTATCCTCACCTACGCCACCCCGGACGGGGAACGGTACTACCGCAAAGAGCGGGCGCTGACCCCCGTTACCGACACGCGGGACACGACCGCGGCCGTCGACGTCGCCCCGACAAACCTCGGGCGGACCGAGCCTGACCGGGTCGAACAGTACGCCACCGAGGCCAAACGGATGGCCGAGGCTCACGACCCCGAAGACACGGTCTGAGCGCCACACGAGGCGGCTCCGAACGCGTTGCTGCGGGGCTCCGGCGCGACGGGACAACACCGTGTGACACGTCTGACCAGCGTGGCTCCTAACACAGCACGCGGTCGACATCCAGCGCAGTCGCACGCCGGACAACCGCCCGCACGGGGTCGGTCGAACCGGCCAGATTGTTCGAGTCACCGTCCAGGACTGTGAGCGCCGCCCGCCGGCCGGGGGCGACCACGCCGCAATCGAGGCCGATGGCCTCGGCGCCCGCCGTCGTCGCCATCCGCAGCACCTCTCGGGCGGTCACGTCGAACTCCCTTGCCGTATACGCCATCTCCCGGAACATCGACGGCGGATTCAGCATGACGTTGTCCGTTCCCAGCGCGACAGTCGTGTGGTCGAGTAACTCCCCGACCGGCGGTCGGCCGACGCCGAGTGTGGCGTTTGCACGCGGGCAGACCGCCACCGGGACGGACTGGTCGGCGACACGGTCGAGGTGGGGCTGTTCGGCGTGTACCATGTGGACGAGCAGGTTCGGCTCCAGGTCGAGGGCGGGGCCGATGTCGGTCGCGTCCGGTTCGCCAGCGTGGATCGCGAAGGGGACGTCACGCTCTCTCGCCGCGGCGCGCTGGTCGGTAAAGTCGTCGTCGCTCGCGCCGCTCGCCCCGAACCCGTCGGCGATATCGAGGACCGAGCGGCTCCCACTCCCGAGAATGAATGTGTCGATGTCCAGCGGGCGGACGGCTTCCCGGAGCGCGCGTGCCCCCTCGACGCCCGACTCTCGAAAATCCAGCGACAGGGCGGTCCCGGTCTGTCGCATAAACCGAAGCGTCCGACGCATCGCCGTCACGAGTTCCTCCCTGTCGGCGGCGGCCAACCGGCGGTGTTTCAGACTGCCCGGCGGGGCGACCGCCTCCTCGAGCGAGAGTCCGGCGGCGGCGTCCTTCGCGACGGAGTCACCGAGGTGAGTGTGTGCGTTGACGAACGCCGGCAGAATGATGTCTGTGGACTCCGTGTCGGTCTCCTCGACGGCCTCGATGTTCCCCCCCTCGATGACGACCCGGCCGGAAACCGGCTCGAACGCCTCGCCGACGAGGACGGTTCCCGCTATCTCGTCCATGCCCGACAACCACGCTCGATGATAAAATTAGTTCGCATGCGGGCTATCCGGACAGTTCGGTCATCTCGAGCCCGGACCCGGGTTTTGTATCGTCGTATACCATTTACGACTCCCGGCCCGCCACAGCCCGGAATCGCCCGAGAGCCCCCGAGTGTGGCTTGGAGTGGGTCGTAGCCGTCCGGGTTTTGCCCGTCCCGCGACGGCCCCGGCGAGTGAGGAGTGCGCACTGACACGGTGACTCACTCCCCACAGGGTGTGACCGACTGCGGGGGTCGCTCCAAGCGTGCCGCGGACGCCTGGCGGGCAGGTTTACCCACTCGTAAATCGTATCTCGCGATACAAAACCGACCACGCGCCGACTACGCGAAACCGAGGAGTTTAGACGGCCGGGAGTAGAAACTGTGGTATGGGTTTTGGTAGCTACGACGAATCCGAGCAAGAGAATCAGGAACTCTCCACAGGGGACGAGGAAGGGGTCACCGTCGAGGAGAATGCCCACAGCGGGGATGTCGCCTTCGAGTCCGACGCCTCGACCGACGAACTCGTCGACCAGCTCCAGGACATGAAAGACGACGAGGACGAGGACGACGAGGAGTAGACAGCGGGCACTCGAGGGCAAACCGGCGCCCGTCTGCCTCTGTGCCGGGACCAAAGGGGCTTGTGCCCGGCCACGTAACGCCTGCTGATGACCGAGTTCGACCCCGAGAAGTTCGAGGACAAGTACGAACACTATTTTCCGCAGCTCCAGCAGGCATACCGGCAGGCGTTCGAGCGGATGAACGACGCATACGACTCGGAACTCGTGCACGCAATCGACCAGCAGCTCCTGGCCGAGAGTGAGCCCTTCTACGAGGGCGAGGGCGAATTCCGGGTCGAACTCCCGGAGAACCCCGCCGAACAGCTGACAGCCGTACTCGTCGACGAGGAGAAGCTGACGGGCGTGCTCGACCGGTACGTCGACGAGATCGAGACCGAACTACGGCGTGTGTTCGGCCTCGAGGACGACTAACCGCCTCCTGGACCCCAGAGCCGGCCCTGGGTCAGTCGCCGCCCTCCTCGAGCATCCGGCTCAGCGCCTCCGCCACCTCCTCGTAGCTCTGCATGGAGAGGCCGTCGGTGGTGATCAACACGCCACGCCGGTCGGCCGCCACCCGTAGGAGGTAGCCGTTCTCGAAGGCGCGGACAGTGAACTGGTAGCCGTCAAGCTCGGAGTTCTGGTAGGCGTTCTGAGTCTCCCGGTAGCCCCGCCACTCGTGGCCCACGAAGGTGTTGAGGTCGGCGTCGCGCTCTAGGTCGTCGCGCAGGTACAGTTGGTCGAAGTCCGAGCGGGTGAAGTAGGTAACCGAGCGGAGGCTGTCGCCGGTGGCTGTCCGGGCGGTTGTCACGATGTGCTCGGCCAGCTCCGCCGACAGTAGTTGCGAGCCCATACCCTCCCCCTCGCTGCCCGGGTACATAACTTCGGTGCTCCCCCTACCTGCCGCCCGTCCCCGGGTCTGCCACGCCTGCGTCAACCTGTTCGAGGTACCGCCCCCTGGTCCGGTAGACCTGTGCGAGCGTGTTCTCGAGTGCCTCCAGCACCGTCTCGAAGCTCCCCTCGAGGACGACCCTCACCGGCGGGTCGATCAGCAGGTTCAGCTCGGAGTCAAAGCCCGCCTCGAGGCGGTACCCACCGCCACGGTTCCCGTGAACCTCTATCGTCCCGAGGACGAAAGGCGGGTTCGCCAGTTCGACCCGGTCGGCGGCCAGGGTGACGTACTCGGGTGCCTTCTCCGGCGGCTGCTCCTCCCCGAGGGTGTACCCGCTCAGTCGTCTTGCGATGTCGGTGTCACCGTCCAGTGACATATCCTGGACGAGTGTCTCGACGGCCAGGGCGAGAAACCGCCGGTCACGGGCCCCGTCGAACACCCGCGGTCGGTCCGGGAGCGCGTCAAGGGAACTCATACCGTTCGGTAGCGCACTCTCCCATTTCAACCCTTCCGCTCCAGCCGGTGTGGGTAAGACCTAATCCGCCACGCCCGCACTGTCCGGATATGAGCAACAGTTCACTCCGGGCGCCGGCGGAGACCGCAGTCCGGCAGTGCATGGGGCTGGGCGCCGAGGAGTCGTGTGCGGTCATCACCGACGACAAACGCGAGGCGGTCGGGACGGCGCTGTACGAGGTTGCGTCCGAGACGGCGGCCGACGCAACCGTTGTCCGGTACCCTCCAGGTGAGCAACACGGTGCGGAGCCACCCGCCCCGGTCGCCGCCGCGATGGCCGGCGCGGACGTGGTGCTTGCGCCGACGACAAAGAGCCTGAGCCACACCCGCGCCCGGACCGACGCCAACGAGGCCGGTGCCCGTGTCGCGACACTCCCCGGCATCACCGAGGCGGTCTTTCGGACGGGGCTTGATGCCGACTACGAGGCGGTCGCGGCGGTCTGTGCGGAGGTACACGAGGCCGTCGCCGACGCGTCGGAACTCCGGGTCACCTCCCCGCAGGGAACCGATATCACTGTCCGGCCGGGCGACCGCGAGTGGCGCCGGGACACCGGCGTCGTCCACGAGGCCGGCGAGATGTCGAACCTCCCTGCCGGCGAGGTGTTCGTCAGCCCCGAGACCGCCGACGGGCGGGTCGTCGTCGACGGGACGATGATGCCCCACGGCCGGCTCGACCCGGGCGAGACTGTCGCGTTCACCGTCGAGGACGGCCAGGTCACGAGCATCGAGGACGAGGGGCTCCGCGAGTCCGTCGAGGCCGCCGCGGCGACGGCCGGGGACGCCGCCTTCAATTTCGCGGAGATGGGTATCGGGACGAACCTCGCGGTCGCGGAACTCGTCGGGTCGGTCCTCTTGGACGAGAAGGCCGCCGGAACCGTCCACCTCGCCATCGGCGACGACCACGGTATCGGCGGCGATGTCGAGGCGCCGATCCACCAGGACGGTGTGCTAACGGCGCCGACGGTCTACGTCGACGGCGACCGGCTGGAGCTACCGACCCCGACGTAGCCGGGCCGTCGGGTTGTGTGGACGGCACCGCCGCAGGCCACTACGCCGCGCGTGCCGACGCCTTTTGTGTTCCACTCGCGTACGGGTGCACATGACAGAGACATCGCGGTCCGACACAGCCGACCGGGTCGGGCTCGCCTGCCCGGCCTGTTCGCCGGACGTCGAGACGGTACACGAGGTACTTTCCGCGGGAGGCCAGGCAACTGTTCGCTGCACCGAGTGTGGCCACGTCCACAAGCGGGGCCTGCCGGAGGAGCGGACCGTCGAGCGGGAGGTGGTCGTCTCCCAGGACGGTGACTCCTTTGCCGCGACCGTGGAGGCGCCGGCGGCCGAGACCGTCGCGGTCGGCGAGGAGTTCCTGCTGGAGACCGAGGCAGCCATCATGACCGTCCGGGTCACGAGTGTCGAACTCGACGAGGGCCGGGCCGAGGAGGCACCCGTCGAGGACGCCCGCACCCTCTGGACGCGGGCGGTCGGCAACGTCACCGTCGACGCGACCGTCCATCCGAAGGAGGGGACACGCGACGAGACCAGGAGTGTCTCTCTGCAGGTGCCCGGCGACTACGAGTTCGTCGTCGCCGAGACCGACGACCTCGCCGGCGAGGAGTTCACCGTCGAGGGGATCCACCTCCGCGAGGACGCCGTTGGCTACGAGTTCGACAAGCTCGACCACGACGGCGACCGCGCGTTCGCAAAGGATATCAACAGGGTCTATGCCCGCGACGAGTCGACCAGCGCCTGGTCGGCGTGGTAGGATGGCCGACGACCGCCGCGCGGAGCGTGCGGCGCTGGTCGACCGGCTGGCCGACCGCCGTGACCTCTCGCCGGCGACCGAGCGGGCGATGCGTGCCGTCCCGCGCCACGCGTTCGTCCCCTCCGACCGGCAGGCAGCAGCATACGACGACAGCCCGCTGCCGATCGGCGAGGGCCAGACGATCAGCGCCCCGCACATGGTCGCCGTCATGACCGACCTGCTGGACGCCGAGGAGGGCGACCGTGTCCTCGAGGTCGGAACCGGCTGTGGCTACCACGCGGCGGTCACGGCGGAGATAGTCGGCGCCGGAACCGTCTACAGCGTCGAGTACCACGACAGCCTGGCCCGCGAGGCCCGGGAAACACTCCGGGCAACGGGCTACGAGGCGGTGTCGGTCCGGGCGGGCGACGGCCGTGAGGGTTGGCCCGAGCACGCCCCGTACGACCGGGCGTATCTCACCTGCGCGGCGCCGGCCGTCCCCGAGGCGGTCGTCGGACAGGTCCGGCCCGGCGGACTCGTGCTCGCGCCGGTCGGCGAGGGCACCCAGACACTCGTTCGCGCGCGAAAGCGTGCGGACGGAACGGTCGACCGGGAACAGCACGGCGGGGTCCGGTTTGTCCCGCTACAGTGAGCCTGGCCCGGTGAATTCATTACCGACGGCACAAAGACCGGAGTATGGAACCTGCGGTGCTGCGCGACGACATGGTCGACAGCCTGCAACACGAGAGCAAGGGCTGTGTCCGCAGTGCGGCGCTGTCGGCTGCGATGCGGTCGGTCTCGCGCGAGGAATTCGTCCCCGACGGCCGGGAGGCGTACGCCGACCGCCCGTACGAGCGGTTGGGGACGCGCGTGCTCGCCCCCAGCACGGTCGGACGGCTGCTGGAGGCACTCGACCCCGGGGCCGACGACTCCGTGCTGGTTGTGGGGGCCGGCGTCGGGTACACCGCGGCCGTTCTCGCGGAGGTGGCCGCCCCTCGAACTGTCCAGGCGGTCGATATCACCCGTCGGCTGGTCTACGAGGCCCGCGAGAACCTCGCCAACGCCGGCTACGGCGCCGTACTGGTCGACTGTCGTGACGGTGCCGAGGGGCTCCCGGAGTACGCGCCCTACGACCGGATCCTGCTGGAGGCGGCGGCTGTCCGGCCGCCGCGCGTCCTGCTGGACCAGTTGGCGCCCGGCGGTCGGCTGGTGATGCCGCTGGGCGCCGGTGAGCAGTCGATCGCTGTCGTCGACTCCGCGGGCGAGACCGAGCGGCTGGGTGGGTGTGCCTTCGCCCCGATGCTCGTGGAAGGCGAGCAGGCAACGACCGTCGAGCGTAACCGCACCCGCCGGGAGGACCGGGAGTTCGCCGAGCGGGCCGCCCGCCGGCGCAAGGGCTGGGAACTCGACTGGACCGACTGGGATTAGCCCTCGACCACCAGGATGTCGGTGTTCCCGCGCCGGTCGGCGTAGCTGTCCGAGGGCGGTTTCACGTCCAGTTCCACGGTCCCTTCGACCCGGTTCGGGCCCAGCCGTGGGTCGACTGTCAGCCTCACCGTTCCGTCGGCGCCGGTCTCGGCGGTCGTGACCCCCGACAGTCGTGCGCTCCCGCTTTTGGCGACGACCGTCGCGTTCGCCACTGTGTCGCCGCCGCTGTCGACGACGGTGACGTTGATCGTCTGTGTCCCGGGCTCGACGACATCCGGCGAGGGTCGGGCGTCGAGTTCGCTGACGCCGAGCGCGCCGAGCCCCTGAATCGTGTTCATCATCACCGCGAGGCTTGCAACGCCGACCACGAGCGCGATGACGAGCCGGATCGGTAACCCTTCGATGGCGCGCTCGTCGTGTCGGAGTCGGTCCTGTCGTCCCATGGGGTGGGTGGTCCCGGTCTCCGGCATAAATGTCCGGTCACTGCAGGGGCCGCCGGGCGACCGCAACCGTAACTGGGTAGTAGTGACCCCCCGTCGACTCGCCCGATGACCGGGACGCACTGGGTGGCTCGTCTCCGACCGCTGGCGCTGGTGGGAGCCGGCGGGTTCCTCGGGGCTGTCCTGCGGCACGGGCTGACCGTCGGGCTCCCGTCGTCGGTTCCGCTCGGAACCCTCGTCGCGAACCTCCTCGGGACCTTCCTCCTCGGTGTCCTGCTCTACGAGGGGCGGGTGGCGGACCTGCTCGGCCCGGAGACACGGCTGGCCGTCGGCACCGGCTTTTGCTCGTCCGTTACGACCTACAGCGCCTTCGCGCTGGAGACCAGCCAACTCGCGCCCGTGGCGGCGGTCGCCAATATCGGCCTGCACTACACACTCGGGTTTGGGGCGGTCCTGCTCGGGCAGGCCGTCGCGAGGTGGGTGACGTGAACCCCGCCTTACTCGTCGGGCTCGGTGGGGTCTGTGGGGCGCTCGCCCGCTACCGCCTCGGGGCGCGGGTCGACGCCCGCAACGGCGACACCCTGGCCGTCAATCTGCTCGGTAGCTTCCTGCTCGGTGTTCTTGTCACCGTCCCTGTCGACGCTCCGCTCCTGCGGTTTCTCGGCACCGGCTTCTGTGGGGCGTTCACGACCTTCTCGTCGTTTGCCGTCGAGACTGTGCGGCTGGCGGAGACCGGTGAGCCCGGCCGCGCGCTCGGCAACGCGGCCGTCAATCTGGTCGGTGCGTTGCTCGCCGTGGCACTCGGCGCGCTGCTTGCGGGTGTGGTCTGAGACTGCGGGATGCCGTGGCCGGCAAGCCAGGGATTCAAGCCCTCTCCGTCCAACCCCAGAGTATGGACCCTGAGTCGCTCCGTGCCGATATCCCGGCACTCGCCGACCGTGTCTACCTCAACACCGGGGCGAGCAGCCCGAGCCCCCGCCGGGTCGTCGACGCCGCCACCGGCTATCTAGAACACCAGCAGTTCGATGCCCCCCGTGGGGAGGGTATCTACGGAACGGCCATGACTGCCCGCGAGAGCGTCCGGGAGACGGTCGCAACCCACCTCGGTGCCGGTGCCGACGAGGTCGCACTCACCGACAACACCGTCGACGGGATCAATCACGTCGCCACGAGTATCGACTGGGAGCCCGGCGACGTCGTGGTCCGGACCGACCTCGAACACCCTGCCGGCGAACTCCCGTGGGCGCGGATGCGCGACCTCCACGGTATCGAGGTGCGGGAGCTGTCGACCGACCGCGGCCGACTCGACCTCGATGACCTGACCGAGGCCGTCGCGGACGCCCGCCTGCTCTGTCTCAGCTCGCTGTCCTGGACCTACGGGACACGACTCCCCGTTGCCGAGGCCACCGATATCGCCCACGACGCCGGCGCACAGGTGCTCGTCGACGCCGTCCAGTCGCCCGGACAGATGCCGGTCGACGTGACCGAGTGGGGCGCCGACTTTGTCGCCGGCTCCGGGCACAAGTGGCTACTCGGCCCCTGGGGGGCTGGTTTCCTCTATATCGACGAGAGGGTGCTCGAGACCCTCGAACCCCCCCGGATCGGATATTTCGGCGCGGATACCGTCGCGGCCGAGGGAGCCGACGGCGCGGCGACAGGCTACGAGTTCAACCCCGACGCGAGCCGGTTCGAACTCGGAACCGACGCCATGGCCCCCCACGTCGGGCTGGAGGTGGGTATCGAGACAATCGAGGCGGTCGGGCTGGACACCGTCCAGGCCCGTGTCGAGCGACTGACCGACCGGCTGAAGGCGGGGCTTGGCGACCGCCTGCTGAGCCCCCGTGACTACGAGTCCGGGCTGGTCACCTTCGCGGCCGAGGAGCCCGACGCCGTCGTCGACCGGCTCAACGAGGCTGGGATCAACATCCGGTCGGTTTCCGACCCCAACGCCTGCCGGGTGTCAGTCCACGTCTTCAACACTGCCGAGGATATCGACGCGCTGCTCGACGCGCTGTAGCCGGCACTCGCCTCCGGGTGACCGGACAATCCGACGCCTCTGCTCCGTGTCGGCCCGGCCACTAGCGGTGACACTGTCGACCGTACACTACGCCGAGACATTTCTGACTGTTTGTAAAACGTGAGCGGCAGCGAACCCCCTCGTGTACTCTTTCGGCGCGTAAGTATGGATGTATACCCAAAGTTATTAGTAAACGGTACTGTTTCGTGATGATATGCCAGCAGAACGTGACATATCGCCGGTCCAGTCACACACCGAGTACGCGCGTACCAGGGCCCGGTGTCCGGGGTGTGGCACCCGCATACCCGCCGAAGCCGGGCGCACCGACAGGCAGCTCTGTGCCGACTGTGTGGGGTCGTCGACCTGATGGACGCGATATACGACCCGCCAACCGAGGAACTGACCGAGACACCGGAGTTCGAACTCGAGTGTCTCTACGACGACGCGGCCAACCCGGCCGAGCTGACAGTCTTCGCGCCGGAGAACCAGCGTCTCACCACGGAGTGGGTCACAGCAGACGTGGCGACTGCGGTCCCGCTCGAGGATATCCGCTGACACCGCCTTCTCCCCCGTTCTCGACCCGCGACGCCAGGTCCCACCCTCCGCCCCGGCGGCTCACAGCGGTCCCAGCGCGAAAGCCCACGGCC